>JALUUP010000483.1 GCA_027021285.1 Bacteroidota bacterium
GCTGTATATCGGTTTTCGTTTCAAATTCGTTTTCGCCAGCGGGGCTGTACTGGCCTTGTTTCACGATGTTCTTGTGTCACTTGGAATCGTTTCCATTTTCGACGGATTGCTTCCGGGACTGAACCTGGAATTCAACCAGGCGATGGTAGCGGCATTTCTGACTATCGTGGGATATTCCGTCAACGACACGGTTGTCGTGTTCGACCGTGTACGGGAAAACCTGAAGATTTTCAAGACCACGGATTTCGAACAAGTTCTGAACAAGAGCATTAGCACAACGATGAGCCGTACCGTTCTTACATCAGGAACGACATTGCTGGCGATTCTTGCGCTTTTCTTGTTCGGCGGAGAACCTACACGGGGATTCGCGTTTGCGCTGCTTGTCGGGGTTGTTGCCGGAACGTATTCCAGTATTTACGTGGCCAGCTCCCTGGTGCGGGATATTGTGTACGCACGCGAGATGAAAGTCAAGTTTTAATCACGATTCAGGCGCTGCCGATGTCTTTTTCGAGTTCAGAACGAGAAGGTGTACTGGTGATTGTCATGGAAGGAAACATGCTGGGAGGGACTGAAGCGTATCCATTGCGGGAGTACCTTCACAGTGCCGTCCAGAATGGAAAGAAGAACATTGTCGTCGATCTCTCGCAGGTCGCTCGTATAAACAGTTCCGGCCTTGGTATGCTGATCGGCGCGCTGACGACAATGAAGAATGCCGGTGGCTCGTTGAAACTGGCAGGAGTGAATGATACCATTCGAAACCTGATTTCGATAGCGAAATTGTCGTCAGTGTTTGAAACGTATTCGACCGTGGATGAAGCTGTTCGCAGTTACGCCTGATAGACTGGTACCCGTATGATTTGACAATCCGGCTTCTCCAGAGGGGATTGCCGGATTTTTTTTGAACTGCGCCACCCATCTCATCGTTTATCGGGAAAGGATCACAAGATGCCGGTTAAGATTGTCATAGGAACTCAGTGGGGAGACGAAGGAAAGGGCAAGGTCGTCGATCTGCTGAGCGAAACAGCGGATGTCGTCGCCAGGTACCAGGGCGGAGCGAATGCCGGTCATACCGTGGAAATCGGTGATCAGCGTTTTATCCTGCACCTGTTGCCGGCGGGTATTCTGCGCCCGAATACGGTATGCATCATTGGAAACGGTGTCGTCGTGGATCCGGCCGCGTTGTTGCGGGAAATCGAAATTGTGCGCAAGGAAGGAATTGAAATCGCAGGCAGGCTCAAGATCAGTCATAATGCCCACTTGATCATGCCGTACCATAAAAAGTTGGATTCCTTGCGCGAACGCGGGACGAACAAAATCGGGACAACGGGTCGCGGCATCGGCCCGGCGTATATTGACAAGGCTCAACGCGTCGGTATTCGCATCGTTGACCTTCTGGACCGTGATTACCTGGAAGAACGCATCCGGATGAATTTGAAGGAAAAAAACCGGATCCTTGCGCACATCTATCAATCCGAGGAGCTCGATGTCGAGAGCATTATTGCGGAGTACCAGGAATTCGACCGCCTCATCGATCCCTACGTCACGGACACGTCGCTGTATATGAACAAGGCGATCAGGGAAGGGAAGCGAATACTTATCGAAGGCGCGCAGGGCACGCTCCTGGATCTCGATCACGGAACCTATCCCTATGTTACTTCCTCGAACCCGATCAGCGGAGGAGCGTGCGTCGGCCTGGGAATACCGCCCACATGTATCGACGAAATCGTCGGCGTCTCAAAGGCGTATTCCACGCGTGTCGGAGAAGGCCCGTTTCCAACGGAGGAAACCGGCGCAATCGGGGAAAAACTACGAAAACACGGAGAGGAGTTCGGGGCCACCACCGGCCGTCCGCGTCGTTGCGGATGGTTCGATGCCTTTGCCATGCGGTATTCCACTCTGATCAACGGCTGTACAAGCCTCGCTCTTACGAAACTCGATGTGCTGGGAAGCTTCGATACCATACCGGTATGCGTCGGATACACCTGCGAGGGGAAATCGTTGAAATCCTTTCCAACTGCCGTGCGGGTCCTGGAACAAGTTGAACCCGTATATCAAACCTACCCGGGCTGGAAGTGTGACATCAGCCAGATTACGGACTGGAAAGATCTCCCGGTTGAAGCGCGCCAGTACGTCCGGACGATTGCGGACCTGGTTCAAACACCGGTGTCCTTGTTATCGGTTGGCCCGAAGCGGCAGCAGACGATACTCGTTCCGGAGGAGTAATGCCCGATACGCGGAAAATCCGGAAAGAACGGAGGATCGTCATTCTGGCCGACGGCCAGTTCAGTTCCTTGGGAAGCACAATAGCGAATGCGGCGTTGTTGTATATCCCGGAGCAGGTCGTTGGGGTCATCGACAGCAAGAGCGCAGGCCAAAGCACACAAGCCGTCATTGGTATCGGCGGAACGATTCCGATATTTCGTTCCCTGGATGACTGTCTCCATCTGTCTCCTACATGTATGCTGATCGGGGTAACCCCTCCTGGTGGACAGATCCCTCCGGAATGGCGCCCCGTTGTGTTGGGCGCAATCAAGCAACGAATCGAGATCATCAGCGGTCTCGAAACGCCGCTTGCGGATGATCCGAAGATCCGCTCCCTGGCATCGAAGCATAGTGTTTCGTTGACGGAGTTGCGGGAGGTGCCGGAGAGCCACCGTATCATTGCCCAGGGAAGTTGGAGGCGCCGGAGGGCAAAGGTGATCCTTACAGTGGGGACGGAAACAAGCAGCGGAAAGTTGGACACCGCGTTCCACATCTACCAGGCTCTGCGGCGGCAAGGAGTTGCCGCGGCGTTTATCGGCACTGGACAGACGGGCATCCTGATCGGCGGCCGCGGTGTCGCGGTGGACGCGGTGCCCGGAGATTTCCTCGCGGGAGCCGTGGAACTGGAGATCGACAAGGCGGCGAACGAAGGATACGAGTACATTATCGTGGAAGGGCAGGGAGCTCTCACTCATTGCGGTGTATCGGCGGTGACGCTCGGTTTGATGCATGGAAGCATGCCCGATGCCCTTGTCTTGTGCCATCAGCCAACACGCAAGATTGATTCCTACGGCATGCGGATTCGTCCCTTGCCGGAAATCATCGACCTTCATGAACGTCTCATGAATATCTTCAAACCCAGCCGTATCATCGGTATCAGTGTCAATTCCATGGGGTTGTCACGCGACGAGTTGCGCGTGATCAAGGAGCAGATCGCGGCCGAGACGGAGAAACCGGTAGCGGATGTCATCCGCGGTGAAGAAGATATCCTGCTCGAAGCGCTGGCGGAATTCTTTGCTTCGTATTCCTATTCTCCCTCGTCAATTCCTGCCGAGATAGAAGACCGGTTTTTCAAGTAAAATATTCCCACCACTTTTCCCCACCGGGAAGTCCAATCAAACCTTCTCAGAAAAGCAGAAATAAAGCGCTTTTTACGTAACAGTCCTGATTTTTATTCTGAAAAAAATACAGAAAGCTGAAAAATCCGCTTGATTCTCATGTATTAAGGTTTTACTTTGGGACAAAGTGGGTCTTTGTGGTCTGAAGTGGTGGACTGTCCCAAAATTATATGTCAGGATTCAAAGGTAAATACGACCATGCGGTAGATTCCAAGGGACGCATCATTATCCCTTCGAAACTCAAGAAGCACCTCGCGCCGGAAGCGGATGAAAGATTCGTTATCACCCGTGGACTGGATGATGTGCTCTGGTTGTATCCTCTTGACGTATGGAACGCGTGGGAAGACCAACTCAAAGCAAACACCAATCCCTTTAATTCTGAAGACCGCTTCTTCGTCCGGACGCTCATGCAATACGCTCACGAGGTGCAGCTGGACAAGCAGAACCGCATCATGATTCCGAAGGAACTCCTGGTTCTTGCGCACATTACTAACGCGGTAAAACTGCTGGGCATGTTCGATTACATCGAAATCTGGTCGCCCGAGAGATTTGACAAGTACTTTAGTTCCACGGAACAAAGCTACGAGCAAGTAGCGTCACGCGTGATGGGGCAAAAGTGAATGAATCGTACGCGAATTACTCCTTTCATACTCCCGTTCTCGCTCCCCAGGTT
The DNA here is from genome assembly GCA_027021285.1 of Bacteroidota bacterium. GTDB lineage: Bacteria > Bacteroidota > Ignavibacteria > SZUA-365 > JAADGX01 > JAADGX01. The sequence continues at coordinate 4,054 of JALUUP010000483.1, forward strand.
GTTGAGCTTCTCATCACCCGGCGGGACGGCCTGTACGTGGACGGGACCGTGGGAGGCGGGGGGCACACTCGCGTTTTGCTCGATCATCTTGATGACACCGCCCGTGTAATTGGCATCGATCAGGATCCGGAGGCCGTTGCTTACTGCCGGACCCAATTTAGTACAGATTCTCGTGTTCTCATCGTCCATGACAACTTTCGTGATCTTAAATCATTGCTGGAAGCAAAAAGCGTGGAAAAAGTCGACGGAATTCTTCTCGATCTCGGTGTATCCTCCCACCAGATTGATTCCGCGTCGAGAGGGTTCAGTTTTCAGCAAACCGGTCCGTTGGATATGCGCATGGGTTCTTTTCAGCCTTCGACTGCTGCCGAAATATTGAATACCTGGAAAGGAGAAGACATAGCCAACTTGATCTGGAAATATGGTGAAGAACGACAAAGCCGGCGCATAGCCCGTGCGATTGTTCGATCGCGTGAAGCGAATCCGATTCGCACGACCGACGACCTGGCCCGTATTGTCCGCGGCGCCGTCGGTGGCAGATACCAGACGAAGACGCTGGCTCGGGTGTTTCAGGCCCTTCGTGTTCACGTCAACCAGGAACTGGAAGCCCTGGAAAAGGTCTTGCGGGACAGTGTCGAGGTTCTGAAAACAGGTGGGAGATTGGTCGTGATTTCCTACCACTCCCTGGAAGATCGGCTGGTGAAGCAGTTCTTTCGTCATGAGGCGTCGACCTGTGTCTGCCCGGATGATGCGCCTCTCTGTACATGCGAAAAAACTGCGCGTATGCGAATTCTTGTTTCAAAACCCATAACCCCTCGAGATGATGAAATACAAACGAATCCCCGTTCCCGCAGCGCACGGTTACGCGCCGCAGAAAGGATCACATAGCGGTATATCGTACGATGATATCCTGACTGCTCCTCCGGGTAATCCGGAGACGGCGGTGAAAAAGCAGGAAATCACGAAGTCCCATTTGATTGCCATGCTCATGGCCGGGGTGCTGTTGGTCGTGCTGTACATCTCAAACATTCTCGCCATCAAGGGATTGTTGCAGGAGCAATTCATGTTGCTCAAGGAAAAAACGCGGCTGGAGGAGAAAAATGATCTCGTGCGTGCCGAAATCCAGCGTTTGAAGAGCGTAGTTTATCTGCCCCGCCTAGCCGAAAGGCGCCTGGGCCTGGTGCATAACCCCCATCAGCCAACGACACTTGTCGTGTACGGAATAGGAGAAAAGTAACGACCATGCCGAGCATGTACATCGGTGGGATTGACGAAAAAGAGGAGCCGTCGGCACTGTGGAAAAAACAGAGCGTCAGGCGCATGTACGCCGTGCTGACGATTTTTCTTGTCGGGTTCGTGATGGTAGCGGTTCGCTTCTATCACATTCAGATCGTCGATCACGAAAAGTACGTGGACAGATCTCGGGCAATGCATAAAAAGAGAAAAATCCTGGAACCCAGGCGAGGGAAACTCTATGATCGGCACATGATGACCCTGGCGGTGAACTTGCCGCAAGTCACGGTCGCGGTAGATCCCAAGCTCGTCAAGAACGCGCAGGGTTTCGCCGAGGAATTATCCGGGATTCTCAACCTCCCGCGATCTGTCGTTTTGCGGGCCTGCCGGAACAGGAAACGCCGGTATATTCCCATCGCCTCCGATGTATCAGTGGACTATCTCCCCCGCTTGCGATCGTTGGAAAACGGGCGGCTCGCGTTGAACGTGCGTGTAAAACGCCGTTATCCGTTCGGCTACCATGCTTCGCAGATTATCGGGCGATTGAACTACAAGAAGTGCGGCGTCAGCGGGATCGAAGAAAAATACGATGAGATTCTGGCCGGTACTCCGGGGTACCAGATCGTTCTTCGTGATGGGCGCGGCCGGTTGCGCCCGGGTATTGATGTGCCACGTGTTGAACCCATCGATGGCCGGTGCCTGCAACTGACGATTGACTTGAATTACCAGGCCATCGCTGAAGAAGAATTGCGGAAAGGCGTGGAACGCGCGGGAGCCCGGGCAGGAATGTGCATCATCGTGCAGCCCCGAACCGGCGAAATACTCTCCATGGCAAATTATCCCGTTGCCGACCCCAACAACAGCGCCAGTTACGATTCGGTTGCCTGGAAAAACAGGAGCGTCATCGACCAGTTTGATCCCGGTTCCACGTTCAAAATCGTCACGACTTCCGCTGCCCTCGATCTGGGGTTGGTGGATCGTGATGACAGGATATATGCCGAGGAAGGGCTCTTGACACTCGCAGACGGCACGAAAGTACGGGACGATCATCCGCTGGGAATGATTACCGTGGAAGAGGCGCTGACGTATT
>JALUUP010000484.1 GCA_027021285.1 Bacteroidota bacterium
GCTTGCCGGAGACGACGCGAAACGAGGAAAGCTCGACCGGGATGGGTGTCGTGCGGAGAACCATGCCGCCGTACGCGGGAACCACCACCGACGTAACCGGCGTGGTTGTCAGTGTGCCTTTTTTCTGGCCATTGGGGGTGATAACGCCACCACCGGTTCCCTGGTGCAGGTAGTACGTCCCGCCCAGGCTGGGAATCGGACGTGGGGTAGGGGTTGGATTCACGAGCGCCATCCCGTTGGCGTAATTCCGGCGGTACACCTTCCACGCGGCGTCATAGAGACTGTCGATACGTGATGGTGGAGGGGTGATGTAGCTGCCGACGTCCATGTCGTATTCCGGGTACCATTCGACTTCTCCACCATGAGCAATGAGGGCAACGTATGTCTTGGGGCCCTTGACGAGAAGGTAATTGGCGATGATGAAGGCGCGGTCGTCGTTGTCGGTGTCGAAGCTCTTCCCGTTGTACGGATAGCTTTGGAGAATCAGGATTTTATCGAGGCGGGTGATGGCCAGGATCCGGTTCATTTGCAGTTTCCAGTCTCCCACGTTGAACGGATCCCTCCAGTGGGCAAAGCCTTCCACCATGCCTCCGTCGGAATGGCGCCAGTAGCGAATGGTATCCCAGGTGGTCGTCATGCCTCCGAAGTTCGGGAGAAAATAATATTGCTTCGGCCCATTATGAAACCGGCGCATAACGTATGATCCGAAGATATCGATGTGCTTGCCCCAGTCCAGTCCCGCGGGCGGCGGTTTGATGGGATTTGTGCCATTGAAGCGAGGATCGGCGGGGTCGAGGGAACCGCAGCAGGAGTTGATGACGGCAAGGTCGTAGCTGTCCGCGAAAATGCCGTCCGAACCGGTGCTGTTCATCTCCTGTATCGTTCGCGACACCCAGTATTCTTTCCACCCGTTGGTGTCTGCGCCGGAAATGAGTCCGGACGGGTCCATGACGTACCAGCTCCACGTCGTTTGCCGGAGGCGTTTCCCGCTCGAATCGAGGATGAACCAGGTGTTATGCGGGTCAACCAGGTTCCAGTCGCTGACCCACTGGTTCCCGAACACGTTCTTGATGTCCCCGGCTCCCACGGCCAGCTTGTAGCCGAGTACGATGAAGTTGGGATTGTAGCTTCGCAGGAGATCCACGTGGTTCTTGATCATCTTCTGCGTGCCGACGTAGTTGGTGGCGGCGAATTGCCAGCGGGCGGTTGTCATGTTGGCGCCGATCTGATCGTTGAACACGTAAATGCCGCTCCGCGTGTCGGGAAAGGAACGTGTTTGCGCGGTAGCGCCGGTCGAACAGGTGGCGAGGGCAACAAGAGCGAGGACGGTTCTCAGGCAGCGGTTGTTCATGGAATGCCTCCATGTTTGAGATATTCAATCATACCAGTACGTGGTTCGTCCATCGTGAACGTGTATCCGAAGAGTCGATTCAGTCGATACCCGCAAGGACCTCGACCGGCAGCCGTTGCGTGCATTGGTAAAAGTCGCAGCACGTATGGCAAACGCGCTTGAATGCCCGGAAGTGCCGGAGTTCGACGTCGTGTGAGAGATACCCATCCTTGACCGGCTCGTCGCGCAAGAGATCGGTGCTGAGGTATTTCTTGTTGTCATCGGGAAACACGGTGACGACGACGGCATCGTTTCCGAGATCGTTTTGTACCTGGAGGGCGCCCAGGAAATTCGCGCCCGAGGAGATGCCGACGGCGAGCCCGAGAACCGAGGCGAGTTGTTTCGCCATGAGGATGGCGTCGCCGTCGGAGACGCTGACCACGGCGTCGAGGTTGTCCAGGTTCACGATGGAAGGAATGAACTCGTCGGAAATCCCCTGGATGCGATGTTGGCCGATCTTCCGTCCTTCGGTAAGGGTCGGCGATTCGGCGGGTTGCAAGGGGTGCACCTGCACGACGGACTTCTGTTCTTTCAAGTACTTGCACACCCCCATGACGGTGCCGCCCGTTCCGACACCCGCAACGAACGCGTCAGGTGTCAGTGACTGGGAACGAAGCTGCCACCAGATTTCCGGTCCAGTCGTTTCGAAATGCGCGTCCACGTTGGCCTCGTTCGAAAACTGGCAAGGCAGAAAGACGTGATCCTCGTTTTCCGCCAGTTCCTCCGTCATCCTGATGCTGCCGATGAACCCTCCCTGCTCGCGCGTCACGGGCCGGATAGCTGCGCCGAGACTTTGGATCAGGTGTACCCGTTCGCGGCTCATCCAGTCGGGCATGAAAATCGTCACGGGGTGGCCCAGCGCGCGGCCGATGGCGGCGAACGAGATGCCGGTATTCCCGCTGGTCGCTTCCACGATGGTATCGCCGGGTCGAATGTCTCCTTTTGCGTACGCGCGCTCCAGGATGTACAGCGCCATCCGGTCCTTGATGCTGCCGGTCATGTTCAAATGCTCGGACTTGGCGTAGAGCACTCGCGGCTCGCCTCGATACGCGAAATGGATGGCGAGAAGAGGCGTGTTGCCGACCAGGTGGCGCAGTTCGAAAAACCGCTCGGTCAATCCGTAGTGCGGGTGTTGTTCTGGATCCATGCTGGAATTCTCGTTTGTGATGACTGGATTGGCTTGTGTTCCTGATGCCGTTCATCAGGTGCGAAGGTAACACCGTTGGAAAATCGGAATTTTCCATGAAAGTCGAAATCGTTTTTATCGAAAATATTCTTCCGGGTAGAGGAAATCACATTGTTTCTTCACGCTGTTGATGAAATACGAACGCGGAGACGGTCATCCCCGTCACGATCACCGATTCCACGCTGTCATTTTTCCTTCCGGGGTGTACTACCTTCGATACCTGGCTGGAGGAACGGTCAGGGGCGTCAAGATTGTCGTGCAGCGCTGAGACTGCACCGGTCTTTTCGAAAAAGGAGAATAGAGCATAGGGGGCGATTGGCTAGCGTTTGTGTTGTTACATTCCATTTGTTTCTCACTGGAAAAAGGTATTTTACATGATCCGGATCACGGAGGATCGCCGTGATGTGATTTGGGCTGCCGGAATCCATATAACGACGAGGGCGCTGTTGATCAACATGATATCATTTGGTCGGACCTGCAATGACTAACTGCACTGTATGAAGCAACGCGGCGGCATCCTTAATATCACTTTTTCCGTATTCCTGGTTCTGGTCTCGGTCTCGAGGGGACAGCTCAAGAGTGACGAGATGCGCGTGGCCAAAACCCTCCGGGGTGTGGCAGCGGAAACCGCCGCCCATGTCGATGCCGCGTCTGTGGAGTTGCACTTCAATCCCGGGGAGGTTCATCCTACGGTACGACAGGTATTTGCTACCGCCTTTTCCGAGCGCAACATCCGTATTTATACTGATCGTCACCCCGCCGCCGATCTCGTTTTCATTGATGTGCGGGAACTGGTTGCCGTGAAAACACCTGCGGGAAGAAACCTGACCCGCCGCGAGATTCGATGGGATATCGGCATTAGCATTGAATCGCGTGGGAAAAAAATGATACTTTGGAGCAGGTCTTTCGCCGGTTCCGCCGTGGATTCACTGAAAGAAGTGGCGGAGACCGGCTTGCACGATTTCAGGACGGAGGAGGACGAGCCGTTTCTGCTTGCCCTGCTCGAGCCAGTCCTGGTAGCGGCCGCCGCCGTCATCGTGGTCGTGTTGTTATTCACTGTACGAGGATCATGAATGAGCGTACGCTGCACCGCACCTGTTGTTATCGCGTTCGTGGCTGCGGTATTGGCAGGCTGCACCGCGGGGAAGGAACTTTCCCTCGACACCGCCCAGGATCGTTTTCGGTATGGAATGCAATTATACCGATCGGAAGATTACCTGGAAGCCGTCAAACAATTCGATCTCATCCGCTTGCAATATCCGGGAAGCACCATCGCGGACAGCGCCCAGTTCTACTCGGGCATGTCGCGTTTCAAACGCGAGGAATACCAGCTCGCGGTCTTCGACTTCCAGCTCGTCATCCGCAATCACCCGGACAGCCCCCTCACTCCCGATGCATATTACATGATCGCCAAGAGTTACGTCAAGCTTTCGCCCCCCGTTGATCTCGATCAGAATTTCACGTTGAAAGCCCTGGACGCCTTGCAGACGTTCATGGAGTTGTATCCGTCCCATGAAAAAGTCGCGGAAGCCCGCAAGGATTACCAGTTGTTGTACCGGAAATTAGCCCAGAAGGAATTCAACACCGGCGTCCTGTATCGGAAGCTCGGCTACTTTCGCGCGGCTCTCGTGTACTTCAACACGGTGATCGATCGGTATTACAGCACGGACCTTGTGGATGATGCGATGGTGGAAAAAATCGAGATCCTCGTGCAGAAGAAACGATACACCGAAGCGCGCACCGCCATCCGTGAATTCATGCGCAAGTACCCGGATAGTATGCTTCTCTCGCGTGTCGAGGAGGCGAAGGAAATCGTGGACCGCGCCCTGGGACATTCGACGCTGGTGGGAGAAGCGAAGCGAAAGGAACAGCGATGACGGAAACGAACCGTCCGAAACCCCATACCGTGGCGGCCAGCCGGGTCAAGATGACTGAACTGGTACTGCCCAACGATACCAATATCCTGGGCAACCTCCTTGGGGGGCGGCTCATGCATTGGATCGATATCGTGGGCGCAATGGCCGCCGCCCGCCACAGCCACCTCGTGTGCGTCACTGCCAGCGTGGACCAGCTTGATTTTCTTTCACCGGTGAAACTTGGAGAAGCGGTTCTCCTTGAAGCCCAGGTCAACCGGGTGTTCAACACGTCGCTGGAAGTGGGTGTAAGAGTGTTCAAGGAAAATCTCCTCTCCGGGCAGCGGCTGCACGCCAATACCGCTTTCCTGACCTTCGTGGGATTGAACGCGGAGGGAAATCCCTCGCGCATGCCGCAGGTTATTCCTGAAACGGAAGAAGAACGGCTCGAGTACGAGCGCGCCCTGGAGCGCCGACGAATCCGGTTGGAGCGCCGACGGAAAATCCTGGAGGAAAAACGCACTTGAGCCGAACGTTTCTTTCGTTGATTTTCCCGGTATTCCTCCTCGTTCCCTCGCTGGCCCGCGGCCAGGAGCAGGCTCCGTCCGAACCCGCGCCGTTTATCGAGTGGCTGCGTACGGCACGGGCTTCCGGCTACACGATGCACGCGGGGTCGGTGCCGGACAAGTGCAACTTCCGAGTCGTTGCGGAAGTTCTGCGGGGGTGGGAGCGATTCTCGCCCGAGTACCGGCGGCAAATCCGAACCATCCTCCGCCCGCCAACCCTTGACACCAGCATCGTCAGCCCGTCGGGTTTTTTCGAAATTCATTTCGACACGACAGGTCTCGACGCCCCGGCCATGCTCGACAACGACGGCAACCGCCAACCCGGCACGGCGTTTCTGTACGCGGTCGCGGTGGCGGCGGCGTTCGATTACGCTTACCAGCAGGAAATCGATTCGATCGGATACGAACGGCCGCCGTTCCAGTTCGGCTCCTCGCGATACCACGTGTACGTGAAGAACATGGGAGGGGGACTCTATGGAGTAACCTGGCCGGTGAATCCGTACAGTTACAAGTACAGGCGTCCGACGTACACATCGTACATCGAGGTGGACAACGATTACAAGGGATATTTCTCTCCCGGTCTCGAAGGTTTGAGCGTGACCGCCGCGCATGAATTCCACCACGCGATACAGCTCGGAGGGTATGGATTCTGGGACAACGACACGTTTTTTTACGAACTTTCATCCACGTTCATGGAAGACCGCGTTTACCCGGATATCAACGATTATTACCTCTACTTGAAGGAGTTGTTCAACGAGCCGGAAAAACCGTTTTTCAAACGCAGCGGGTATGATCTCGCCTTGTTCGGTATTCTCATGTATCGCCAGTACGGCGATACGGTGTTGCTCGAGACGTGGACCAACACCAGGTCCATGCCCCCGATGTTCGCCTTGGACGAGGCGCTGAAAAAACAGGGATCGCAAATGGTCAACGAGTACTGTACGTTTTCCCTGTGGAACTACTTCACCGGGTATCGCGCCGACACGTCCCAGAGTTACCGGGAAGGCGCCGCGTATCCGACAACGAAGATTCTCCAGAAAACGGAGATTGTGAATACCCAGGCGATGTTCTTCGATGAATTGAAGCCTCTCGCAACGGAATACCTCCAGGCGTTCAAGGGACCGGATACGGTGACGTTCGTTGTGGCGAACGCTCACCCCGACTATTCCCTGCAGAAACTGAACGTCCCCGCCCAGTACACGCTTGATGTCAGGACCGAAGGCTACGACGACTCGTACCGCCAGTTGACGAACGGCTGGGGGTACAAACTGGTGGGAAGCGAAGAG
>JALUUP010000485.1 GCA_027021285.1 Bacteroidota bacterium
GCCGAAGGAGTACTACTTCCCTCCCACGCGACTCCTGTGCCTTGAAAACACGCACAACCGCGCCGGAGGCGCCGTTTATCCCCTGGAATCAATGAAGAGGCTGTCACGCGCTGCCCGCGAAAAAGGTATTGCGGTTCACCTCGATGGCGCGCGGTTGTGGAATGCCAGTGTCGCAACGGGCATTTCGATCCGCGAATACAGTTCGCTGGTGGATTCCGTGTCGCTGTGTTTTTCAAAGGGGCTCGGCGCGCCGGTCGGATCAATTTTGTGTGGAAGCTGGGAATTCATCGAGAAGGCGCATCGGTTTCGCAAGGTTTTCGGTGGCGGGATGCGCCAGGTTGGCTTGCTGGCGGCTGGATGCCTGTATGCCCTCGATCACAACGTTGAACGTCTCCGGTTCGATCACGCAAACGCGAAGAGACTCGCCGAAGCGCTCAGCGACATTCCGCAATTGTCCGTGAATCCGGACGAAGTCGAAACGAACATCGTGGTCATGTCCATCTCTTCTCCGGGTATTGCTCCGGATGTGCTCATCGGGAAATTGCGGGAGAAGGGTGTGCTGATTGGAATGGGAGCGGCGAATAAACTGCGCGCGGTAACACATTTGGATGTCAGTGAAGAGGACGTGGAACGAGCTGCGGATGTATTCCGGGAAGTATGCAGTAACTGATACCGAACTCTATGTTCATGTCCGCGAGTTCATTATGAGGGGGGATCTCAGCGACGCGAAAATATCAGGTACGAAAATAAAGGCACTTCTAAAAACAAGGCTCACTCATTGTCATGACGAGTCCGCCACAGGCGGATTTTGCACTCGCAATGACCGGTTTTTAGAAATTCGCTTAGATAACGTTGTCAGGTATCCATTGGTGTTGACTGCACTCAATCTCGCCGCTCTCGCAATCTCCCGACTCGCAGCAACCGGCTGCTGCGACCGGCTCCGTTTCGCCTCCGTTCCGCTCCGCGTCTTTTCGTTTATGCGATTTGACGCTGTTGATCACCGTACACGTCGGACACGAACAAACGCCTGCGCGGAAATTATTGTCGATTGCCTCTTTGGGACAGTTTTCGATACAAGCGCCGCATGCCTGGCACGCTTCAAGATGCACCACACGGGATATTTTCATTTCGGGATTAAGTTCAAATACGCTGGCCGGACAGACAATTGTGCAGAGGCCACAGCCTATGCACCGTTCGGGAACGACTTCAACGTGCGTGTGTTTCACACCTGTGACTAGTTCCTTAACATCCGCCCGCCACAGGGGAGACCAGCTCGGCATGTCATAACCGAGATAAGTCGAGAGCAGGACAATCCAGCCCGTCCATCCCAAGGTCGCCGCCGGTTCCATCGTCCAGGCGGTTTGTGCCATGACCACGAACACAGCCGATGCGAGGAGGCCGAGCGAAAAGCCTTTCCGCACCCCCGGATTGCCTGGCAACCACAAAACCAGCACGCTGTTAAGCACGCCCAGAAGGAAAAGCAGCGCGATCGATTTCCACCACAGGCCGGTCACCCAGATCGACGCGACAAGGAACGGCACGATGAGAAACACAAGAGAGTTGAATGCAAGGTTCGTTCCCATTATGAAACGTTCCTTCAGGGGAAATTCGACACGTCGGTGCCGCCGCTCCGCCCGGTATTCCCCGCCGGTTAAATACGCCGCCAGGTGGTTGATATCAACCGGTCCGAAATGCGGCGTCCACCCCGTGCGATCTTTCAGCGCCCAGATGTTCACCCCAACCGCGGAAAGTTGTGGAAGGATGATCCGGCGATGATCGACAAGGTTCTCGATCCCGCTTGTCTTGAGTATCGAGACGACGGTATCGGTTGTGAAATGGCCGCCGCCAGCTGCGCACCACACGTTGATGCCTTTCGTGGGAGCCACCAGCACCCACGCGTCAATGTGGTCACGCTCCAATGCCTGAATAACCTTGCGCACCGTCAATTCGAAATTGCAGGTAACGAGAACGGGCGATGAGCGGTCGGGATTCCCCGCCTTGCGCAGACCCGGCCTGGTGGGGAAGGGGAAGAGGCGTCCGAAAAGAAGCCAGAAATCCTTGAGCAAATCAAACATAAGAAATAGTCTTATTCAATCGGTCACTTACTTTTTATGCACATGTAATGTCTTAATTTGTCGCCGACTTCGCTTCCAACGATAGTATCTATCATGAGAAGAGCGACTTCGATTGCCAGGCCGGGTCCTGCGGAAGAAATGATGCGGTCGTCCACGACAACGGATTCGTCCGCAACTGTCGCTCCGAGTTTCTTCAACATGGCGAGGTTATCGTGACGACTGTGAGGATAACATGTGGCGTGTTTGCCCTTTAATAGTCCGGCTTCGGCTACAGGAAGAATACCGACGCACATTGTTGCGATAGTTCCGCCTTGTCCGTGTATTGTACGGATCAAATCATACACCTCTTTATCATAGATTTCGTCGTACCCGTGACTACGAAAACCACCGGGCACGGCCAGCGCTGCGTAGTTCTTCGCATTTATCCGTCCCATAAGTACATCCGGTTTGATGGATAGGCCAAACCGCCCGTGAACTTCCTCGTGGAATCCCGCTGTTGTAACTGTTACTATTGGCATATCATCGCGGTATTCCGTCCAACCGCATACATCCAAAAATGCCACAGCCTCGAGGTCTTCAAACCCTTCAGCCAGGAGGAGAAGAACGTTGGCCGGATATTCAGGAGTCATTAGTATTCTCTGCTACGATTAGCGCCAGCGTTCCGAGTAAATGCACCTTGTGATGAACGATCCGGAACCCGGCTCGTTCAACCCGAATGTCATACATTTTCAACGCGCGCGTAGTATTCTGGGTAAGCAAGAACGTCAGCGAGGCCAGAGGCCACCTGACGAGACGTGCCAGGACTCGTCTCCACCACCTGGAAGGCGGCACTTCGTCGGCGACGACCAATTTGCCTCTCCTCTTGAGAAGAACGGACGAAACCCGGAGCACAAGGTCAAGCTCATCTTCTGAAAGTTCACTGAACGAGAGCGTTGCGACGATACGGTCAAATCGATCCTCTCCGAGTTTATTTATTTCTGTTGCCGTCATGTGGATGAATTCAGCATCCGGTGCATTCGAACGCGCAGCAGCCAGCATGTTCTCGGAGATGTCTATACCTAGCACACGAGCGCCTCGCCTGGTCATCAGGGCAGCAAGCGAGCCGGTTCCACAACCAATCTCCAGCACATCCTGACCTGGTTCTATCCAGGTGGATGCAATTTCCCGCTTGATTCGGTCGATACAACCAAACGTCAGAATCCGCATTCCACGGTCGTACTTGGTCGGGGTTTGCTCCAGCATCCTCATGTATACTAAGGTTGACATTCTCTGCACTCACACTTTTTTGTCCGTCCAAGCATCAACCTGTAACCGATGGCTATCGAAATGACAGTCAATGCGAAGGTCAGGGGTTTGGTAATTCCAAGGAACTTCGGACCCAGAAGACCAAGGTAAACAGGGAGCATTGGCGACCCGCAACAGCCGACGAAGAAACAGACGCTCGCCCATACCAACCCTCCCGCAGCAAGTCCTCCAGCTGAAGCAGCCAGCGATTCCCGGCGCATCCTGATTGCCCGAGTCATTGCGAATGCGGCGAATGCTCCGGCAAGGCCGTAAGAGAATCCCAACCAATACTCGCCTGGTGCGGTGTAGCGGGCCAAACGCGATTCTTTCGGCTGGTCGAATTCGACTGAGGCCCATGGCCCGTCAGTCGTTGACGAAGCAACGTCGCGCGTTACGTAGAAAAAATGGCCTGCCAGGATGACAAGGAAAGCGCCTGTAACGATCAGCCACTTCACTTTACGACCTTCACGCTTTTAGCCTCGACCATCAGGCCCTTTTCGTTTTGTACCAAATGCCCCGTGATTACGACAATGGTTTTGAGACCGGGCAGGTCACCGTCGAATTTGACGGGGATCGTGTTGTCGGCACACGTCAACTCGCCGCATGATTCAAACTCGCGGGAATCTATGACGGCGAATATTCCTTCCGACTTGCTTTTGCCTGCAACGACCCCGCGCAACGTGAATTCACCCTGGAAATCTTCCGGGCTTTCCGCCAACGCATCCACATGGATGACGTCCAATTCTCCATTCGTTCCCGAAGCAGCGGAAACAACCTCATCGATCGATGCATCGTTTTCCCGGATGAACGAGTATGTAATCCCGGCAACAACGACAACGGCGGCGAGCACAACGGCGATAATTCCAGGTTTCATGTTTCTTTCCCTGTCTTTATTCGTGTCTCGGCGTCTTCAGAAAGACACCATGCGCTGTCCAGGAGTTTGACCACGCATGGATCAACGGCATGATACAGCACCTGGTTACCGTTGCGACGCCACCCCAAAACACCCTTGTCAGTAAGGCGCTGGAGTTGGTTCGAGACAGCCGTCGGTTTCAGACCGAGCGTTTCCGCAATCTCCGATACGCAAAGTTCACCGGAACGTGTAAGGGCATGCAAGATACGCAGGCGCGTGCCGTTGGCGAGCATCTTGAACGTCGATTCAAGAGATATCGCCTGGTCTTCCGATAACAGGGGGCGAGTTGCCAGGTCGGGTTTGACAGGACAGCACGGTTCAATTTTTTCAGAAGTCATAGGATCCCTCCATTCAGCACTATTCCAATATACTGTGGAATAGTGGATATGTCAAATCCTTTTTTAAGGTCGAAGGGAGGCCGGCTCGTTGTGATCACGGAAGGGGGATGGGAAGAAGTGATTCATAGCCTGGGTGAAGATGCAAAGATTAGCCCGTCGGTAAACCGCCTGGTCGAATTTCGTATGAGATTCGAGAGAGGGGCACTTACTTGGAAAAGGAAGTTTTTTCGGTAGAACAGAATTACGACGTCAGGGCAGGAAAATAGCGGCCGCAATCACCGTGGTCCACAAGCCGTTCTTATCACCTTTCGCAGCCTGAGTAATGTTGAACGTCCGGATGATTTTGCCGCTCATTTTGAATATCTCTTCTTTTTCGTCCCATGCGCTCTCGGGATCGAAAGGCACGCCTAACGTGGTGGCCAACATGGTGGCGGCGAGGTCCTCCGCGTAATCGCCCGCCTTGCGTCCGCTTTCCCCGTGCGGATGATGTTCCGAAAGATAGCCGTACTGGGTGCCGTCGGCGGGGATTGCGGTTCCGATGGACGCGGCGATCTGGCGATTCGGTTCGTTGGTGGCATTTCGCGCCATGACACAATACGTGATCTGGCCGGGGGACAGTTTTTTCAATCCCTCGTTTGTTGGAATGCGCCGGCAGTTCGGCGGATAGATGCTGGATACCGTTACCAGGTTCAATTTTTCTATGCCGGCGTTCCGCAGTGCCAGCTCGAACGACGAAAGGTATTCCTTGTGCTTGCCTACGCCTTTCGTGTAAAAGATTTCTTTGGGGACGAACACGTTGTTTCCTCCAGTTTTCCAGTATCAATACTCAGTGATGAACGCGCAGGAATTTCCGCTTTCCGACTTTCACGACGAACGTTCCGCTTGGAAGCGGAGCGCCGACATCCGTCACTTTGTTCCCGTCAATCGAAATACCGCCTTGCTGAAAAAGCCTGCGCCCCTCGCTTCTGGAAGGCACCATATTTTCCTGGACGATAAGGTCCAGGAGAGAGGGAGTTTCCGAGGGAGGAATTGTGCGCTCGGGAATACCATCGGGTACTTCCTTCTTCTTGTGAACCTGATCGAATACCTGTTCCGCTGCGATCGCGGCTTCCTTGCTCACGTACATTTCGACAAGCACACGCGCGAGTTTTCGCTTGGCGTCTCTAGGATTCAACACTCCATCCTTCATTGCCGTTTCCATCTCCTGGATTTCCGTCATCGAAATGTCTGTCAGTAACTCGAAATACGGGATGATCAACTCGTCCGGGACGGAAAGAACTTTCCCGTATATCTCCGGTGCTGGTTCGGTCAGTCCGATAAAGTTTTTCAATGATTTGCCCATCTTGTCCACGCCATCTGTCCCCGGCAGTATGGGAAGGGTGATGATGACCTGCGGCTCCTGTCCGTATTCCCGCTGAATATCGCGCCCTACGAGGAGATTAAATTTCTGATCGGTTCCACCCAGTTCCACGTCGGAGCGAACGGCAACGGAATCCATGGCCTGGGCGAGGGGATACAGGAATTCGTGGATGGAAATCGGTGCTCCGGATTTATAGCGCTGTTCAAAGTCATCGCGCTCCAGCATTCGGGCCACCGTGTACTTCGCCGATAACTTGATGACGTCCTCGAACGTCA
>JALUUP010000486.1 GCA_027021285.1 Bacteroidota bacterium
GGCCGCATCGACGTGCTGTATCGACAGCTCGATTGGTACGACTGGTACGTGCGCGATCTGAAGCCGCTCGATGGTCCCATGCCGCCGCTCGATATCAGCGACAAGTACGGCATCGATCTTTCCGATTGAGCGTACCGGTTTTTCGTAAAACGGGGCGCCCGGTGATGCGCCCTGTTTTTTTCTTTTGTCGACATTACCGGGCAAAAGAGGGAAACTCCTTCCGTGTACACGATGCCCGATTTTTGTACAATTCCAGTAAAACTTTTTGTAGTTTAGGCTGGAACGAAAAAACAGGATACCGGGTCAACCATGGATGAATGCATTTCAAACGAAGGCGATTTCCCGGACGAATCATGCCGGGAACTTCTCGGCGCCAGTCCCATTCCCACCCTTCTTCTTGACGCGCAGGCAACGTGCGTTGTGTTCTGCAACGAGGCCTTCGCCCGTTGTCTCAATGTCGAGTCGCGGGTAACGATCGGCCTGCCGGTGGAGACGTTCCTTGCATTCGACGTTCTTCCCTCCGTCGCGGTTCAGCAACAGCCTGCCCGGCAGGGTGCCCCCTGGCAGGTTACGGCCACGAGTTCGTCCGGTCAGGGAGTGTTGCGTCTGGCGTGCATGCTGTGGCGGGCGACGATCGGGGGAAAGAATGTGGTCCAGATGGAGTGCGTTGTCCAGGGAGAGAACGAACGCCATGATCTCGCGACGTACCAGAAGTGGATTCACGCTGTCGGACACGAGTTGAAGAGCCCGCTGACGTCGGTGAAAGGCTACGCGGAAATTCTCGCGCACGAATTGGTCTCTTCCGGGAATCCGCAGGTAAAAACCATTCTCGATATCGTCCGGCGGAACAGCGAACGCATGCACTCCTATATCGAAGACATGTACCGCTTCAGCCTCGCGGAGATTAATACGCTCGAGTGCGAAACGACCACCGTGCGCGAAATGCTGGATCAGGTGTTGAACGAGCTGAAGGAAGATTTTACGCGCCATGGCGTTGCCCTCGATGTGGAGGTGAGCGAGCGGGTCGTGCACCTGCCGGGTTCAGCCGTGCGCGAGGCTCTTTACCAGGTATTGCATTCCGCCTTGGTTGTAACCGAACCGGCGTCCTCGGCGATCCTTGTTCGCGAACACGACCTGGGGGAGCGTACGGTCCTCGTGGTGCAGCACGACGCGAAGGCGGCCGCGCCGCGCGGGAGAGCGCACGTGGAGAGAATCCTCGATCGCTCGGAAAAGGAAACGACGACGACGCTGGGTTTCGAATTTGCGCGGAAGATATTGCTGGAAGCGGGTGGCGAGGCGTTCCTGGAGGCGGGAAACAACCACTTCCATACGTGTTACCTCGTGTTGCCTGCCCGCGTCAGGGAGTGAGGCGGCAGGCGCTATCACTCAAAACGTGTTTTGCCCCGGGTACTGGACGAACAGTTTTCCCCACTTGGTGTTCTGCCTGACGTCATTCTGTATGGGTTTTCCTTTCAGCGGCCACCAGATGAAATCGTGGTAGAAGTACGACCCGAACACGAACAGGTACACGAGGGGAGTGTGGAAAAAGAGCTTCTGCAATGATTTCAACGGCCCGAACCACAGAGCATCGCCCACGTGGCTGGCCATGTTGTCCCCGACCGTAAACCCGAAGTTCACCGCTGAAATGTCTTCGCCCTCGATCGTGATCTCGCGTGGATCGCCGATGCCCAGCCCGTCTTCGTGCGCCATCCGGATGTAGGGAATGGACAGGGGGTCGAAGCCCATCATCTTTGCCGCCACGGCGTCGATCGCGACCTGGTCGGCCGAGGCGAGGATGTAATCCTTTTCCACCGGGATCATTGTGCGCGGACCCGGTCCCGAGCCGCAAAGAGTCCCGTCCATGACGGCGAAAATCCCGGAATGGATTTCCTTCTGAATCGCCAGGAGATCGACGAGGGTTTCGTGGATCCAGGTGTGCGTGTAGTGCCTGCGGGTATTGAGCAGACCGCCGAACGCGTTCTTCATTGCGCCCGTCGTGGTCGTATAGATGTGCGTTTTGACCGTCGGAAGGTGAATGATGTTTTTCCCCTTGAAAAAAGAAGGGATGTGAATTCCGTCGGGGAAGACCTTGTGCAGCGCGCGCATGCGGGCCCTGGGTTCGTAGCGTTCCCACGTGATGTCTTCTTTCCGGAAATTGAACCGCTCCGCGATACCGTACTTCGTATAGAGCGGCTCGAGCTTGTTCATCCGTCCGCCCTTGAACGGATCGGTCACGACCGTGTTGTTGTGCACCGTGACCAGCTCTCCGAAGCCGTTGTTTTTCAGCCACCGGATCGTGCCTTCCAGTTGCCACGGCGTCGTGTTGGCGCTGAGGTAGGGGAAGTGCCACGAGATGTTGTCTTTGAGGATGGTCGGCGCAGAGGCGTCCAGCGCACGGCCCGCGCCTGCGCGGTTCATCAGATCCTGGATGTTTTCCAGGATGGTGTCGGGCGACGTTTTCAGAACTGCAACGATTGACGATTTCATGAAGTCAGGTACACGGAAAGTGATTCGAAAATAAACATCGTTAATAGTAAATGACAAAAACCACGGTTGCAACCCAGAGGAAGACATCCGCCATCAGGGGCTTATCGGTCAGGAGCTCCATGGTCGGGTCTCCGCCGGATTTGCGCTGGTGCACGAGGTAGAGGTAGCGGAACAGGCCGTACAGCACGAACGGAATGGTGAAGACCAGGTTCTTTGAGCCGAACTTCTGCACGGTTTCCGGGGAGACCGTGTAGAGGACGTAAAACACCAGCGTTGCCGCCGTGACCAGCGAGATCATCTGGTCGAGAAAGTACGTGCTGTATTCCTCGAGCACGGGGCGGTGTGTCCGCGCCTCTTCGTCCAGGTACTCGATTTCGTGGCGTCGTTTGCTGAACCCGAGAAACAGGGCGAGAAGAGAAGTGCAGATGAGCAGCCATTCGGACATGGGGACGTTGATGATGACCGCTCCCGAAACGATGCGCAGAAGGAACGAGGTTGCGATGCTCATCACGTCGAGAATGACCTGCCGCTTGAGAAAGAAGGAATACACGACGTTCAACGCGATGTAGCCCGCGAGGATAAAACCGAAATCCGGTTTGACCGCGATTGCGAGGATGATCACGGTCGGAGCCGTCAACAGGAACGCGGTAAGCGCCCAGGACACGGGGAGACGGCCCGAGGCGACGGGGCGATGCCGCTTTACGGGGTGGGAACGGTCCTTCTCCACGTCGGCACAGTCGTTGAGCAGGTAGATGCTGCTGGCTCCAAAGGAAAACAAGAGAAATCCGATGGCCGTTGTCAGCAGACTGTCGGGATGAAAGAGATTCTGGGAGAAGAGCAGGGGGGCGAAAATCACGAGGTTTTTCACCCACTGCTTCGGCCGCGCAGCTTCTATTAACGCTGAAAGGCGCGCGTTCATTTTTTCAGGTAGGAAAACGGGATGTATTCTTCCTGGTCACTCCCGGTTCCCTTCCTGCCTTTTAACGCCGATTGAAACGTTTCCAGCGCGCTGCGGATACCGGCCAGGATGGATTTGAGCTCCCGTACGGGCGGCTCGATTTCATCCACGAGACCCTGTTCGAGCTCGATGACTCGCTCAACGGCGGCGGTGGCGTTTTTTACGACCGCTTGGATGTCTTCGACCATCGGTGTCGTTTCCCTGACGAGGTTCGTCGAATGCTCGCCGAGCTCGTTGTAGGTGTCGAGTGTTTCCACCAGGTGCTGCTTGATCTCGGCGACGTCTTGCTGGATCTGCATGATCGCCTTGCGCGAGGCCTGGAGCGCCAGGACGGCGAACACCGCAACGATTCCCGCGAGGATCAGGAGACCGATGAAAAGAATTGGTTCAGGTGTCATAATGCATCCCGAATGAATCAAACCCGGAAGGGACGCCGGTCCCTTCCGGGTCTTCGTGTAGGTTTGTCAACTTTTCTTCGTGCGTTGCTCTTTGTAGGCGTCCACGCCTTCCTTGACGGCCGTTTGCACGGTAGCGGCTTCATCGGCGACGCGTTTCTTGGCGGAAGCGAGAATGTCTTCGGCGTCCTTGAGTAGCTCGTTGGCCTTGTTTTTCGCTTCCGCGATCAATGTCTCCGATTTCTCCTTTCCGTCGTTGATGAGTTCCGTCGCTTTTTTCTTGGCGGTGTCGAGGTATTGTTCGGCGTCTTCCAGGATCTTGTCCGTACTTTGGCGTAAATCCTCGCGCAATTCCTTGCCGGATTTCGGCGCGTACAAGAGAGCCAGGGCGGCGCCGATCAGTCCACCCGTGAAAAACCCGATCAAGAGGCCCTTCGACAGGCCGGTTCCTTCATCTGCCATATGTCATCCTCTCCTTTTTTAGTAGGTTTCGAAAAAATCAGGGAAATAATCTACGAATACAGCTTGTCATAGGTTTCGCGGAACTTGATCATTGTCTCCCGCATGTCCTCCGAGATGACCTTGGTGTCCCCGATCACGGGCATGAAGTTCACGTCGCCATGCCATCGCGGGACGATGTGCCAGTGGATATGCATATCGATTCCCGCGCCGGCCGTCCGGCCGATGTTCAACCCGATGTTGAATCCGTGTGGGTGCATGACGTGTTGTATGACGTCCGACCATCGCCGGATCATGAACATCATTTCGTTGTATATGGCTTCGTCCAGTTCATGCAGTGTCGGAACGTGACGATTGGAGACAATCAACAGGTGACCGCTGTTATATGGATACAGGTTCAAGATGGCATAACACTGGTCATGCCGCTTGACGAGAAACCGCTGGTCGTCGTCGGTATTCTGCAGGGCTTCACAGAACACGCATCGCTCCTCGCCGTCCGAAGAGGCGAAGGATTGAATATAGGTCGAGCGCCAGGGAGACCAAAGACGTTCCATCGGTTCATCTCGTCAAGTTAACGGTTTTTCTTTTTGTGGCGATTCTTGCGCAAACGTTTCTTCCGCTTGTGGGTCGCCATTTTGTGTCGCTTGCGTTTTTTTCCGCTCGGCATAAACTCCTCTTTTTAACGTGTAATGTAGTGATTCTGTAACTGTCCGTTTATCCTTGGTTGAGGTCATCGAGTTGTTTGCGGGCCATTTTCGCCACGTCGGATTTGGGATCGAGATCGATGGCTTTCTGAAACCACTCCCGCGCTTTCTCGACGTTGCCAAGGTTGATATTGACGATGCCCAGGTTGTAATGTCCTTTCTGGTGCTTCGGGTCGTATTTCAGGGCTTCTTCCATGACGCTGATCGCGTTTTCATTTTGCCCGAGTTGAAAGTAGCTGACGCCCATGTCGATCCGCGCGTTCGAATCCTCCGGCCTCTGGGCGAGGTATTTCTTGTACATCTCGATCGCCTGCTGGAACATCCCCGCGTCGAACAGCTTGTTGGCGTAGTGCAGGACGGCGGCAGGGTTCCCCGGGTCGCTTTCCATGGCTTGCCGCGCCTGGTCCAGCGCCTGCAAGCTGACTGCGGGTTCATTTGCATGGGTATGTTCCTCGGGCGAATGGCGGTTCGTGTAAATGAGCGCGAGAACGATGAGTGCGATCACGGCGAAACCGCCGTAAAGCATGTTGGGAGAAAGTGAAGCGCTTTTCTTTTCGGCGACACCGCCCCGCTTCCGCGTGGAGGCCTTTTTCTGCTTCCCGCCGACTTTTTTTGTCCTGCTTTTTCTTGGGCGTGGAGGCGCCCCCGTCGTTTTCAGCGATGTGCCGCACTTGTAGCAGAAGTTCGCACCGGCGGGATTCCGTGTGCCGCAATTCGTACAGAAGAACCCGGTTTCCGCGCCCTCGTTTTCGTCTTCGGCATCCATGGATTCCGGAGCGCCGCTTCCGGCGGGCTCGGCTTCTCCCGATGAAGACGTATCGGGCTCGTGCGCCGGCGGAGCCGTTTCATCGGAACGGGAAACCGCCGGCTCGAGCGGTATCCCGCAATTGGGACAGGAGGTTTCCGCACCCTCGATGGGATAACCGCATTCGGGGCATGCTGCAGATTCGGTCATGAAGCCTCTCCTTCCATTTGCGCCTGTTCCTTGGCCTTCAGGTTGCGATCAACGCCCGCGCGAAGCTCTTTCGAGACTTTGAAAATCGGCACGTAGTGTTCCTCCACGAAGACCTCCTCGCCGGTGCGGGGATTGCGGGCAACCCGTGCCTTGCGTTTTTTGATCTTGAAACTTCCGAATCCCCTGATCTCGATGCTGTATCCTTCCTTGAGGGCCTCACTGACG
>JALUUP010000487.1 GCA_027021285.1 Bacteroidota bacterium
ACGATGAAGACGGTCAGCGTACCGTGATAAACAGGATCGAGTTATCGAGAGGACAAAGATAATGGTATCAGACACGAATCAATTACATGAACTATGACAACTACACAGCCGGTATCATCGACCTCCACGCGCCAACGCCAGGTGGATGACATGGAAAAGCGTAAAATTCTCTACGTGGAAGATCAAGCGCCGATGCGGGAATTGATGAAAGCTGCATTGCGCAAAGAGTTTACCGTTGTCGAAGCTGCGTCCGTGGAAGAGGGGCTCGACATCCTGGAGCGAGAACCGATATGTCTCGTCCTCATGGACATCAACCTTCCGGGGGGGATGAACGGGATCGACGGGACGAAGGTTATCCGGAGCACACCGAAGCTTCAGCACCTGCCGGTTGTCGTCATCACCGCATACGCCCACGACGAAAACCGGCGCGCCTGCCTGGAAGCAGGGTGTGTCGATTTTATCGGAAAACCCATCAACGTCCGGGAAATCGGGGGACGGTTGAAACGAATACTTGAGTTGTACGGGAAGAACGGGAAAAGCTCCTGAAGAGCCGTGAAGGAAATGTAAATTACTTGTTGAGAGACCGGGAAATCGTCATGATAACTTCGTCGATATCCACCGGTTTGGAAATGATATCCACGGCCCCGAGCGTGATGGAATCCACGGCGGAGCGGATATCCGCATACGCCGTCATCATGATGATCTTTGTGGCCGGTGCGTGTTTTTGCAGTTCGCGCAGAACCCCGAACCCATTGATTTTGGGCATCCGGATGTCAATAATCGCCACGTCGTAGGTTTCGGTGTTGATCTTTTCTATAGCGGCGGAGCCGCTGTACACCGCTTCCACGTAATATCCCACGTCATGGAGCTGGCGGGCGATGGCGTCACAGATGACTTTCTCATCATCCACCACGAGTATTTTTGCTAACGGTGCGTTGTCCTCGGATGAAAAAATAGACACGATTGCGCGATCCCTGATAGTCTTTCTGTTCGTCGCACTTAAGGGTGACATCCTTCGGCTCCGTCGGTTACGAGCGGTGTTCATCGGTGTCTCCCCAGCCGCGATAAAATAGTGTTTTTTCCGCTGGATACCATACCATGACATGATGCGAGCCATGACGTAGTGCATGTACCGAGTTTCGACAAAACGCGATTGCTGCTGCGGGATATCTTGCGCCGGAGCGCACGGGTACTTGTTGCAATAACGAACTCATCCTGGAGCAATTCCACAAAACAGGGAAGCGGGTGCTGAGGGAGATGCACGAATACATCAAATCGCTTCCCAGGGTGTTGACCTAGTTGTGGTTCTGCGGCTTCTGGGTAAGGCCCGTACTGAAGACCGAGAGACATACTACCAGAAAGAAGCCTGTAATGCAGAGAGGGATCAGTTCGTTTAAAGCCATCTGCAGTCTCCTTTGTGTGAAGTGATACATAAGCACACGAGTGGCTCTGACATGGCCGGCTGCCCAACCGGCCGCCGATATGTACGCAGCGATCAATCATCGTGGAACGCGGTCTTTTTGTTCCATCATGGATTTCATTATTGCATCATGTTTTCTCAATTTCTTTTCCAGTGCGTTCTTGTTCGTATCCGGCTTTTCCTTGATCTGCGCGAATCGATCCTTCAGTGTCGGGACCAGACGCGCTTGCAGAACGATGATAAGCTCTTTCTTGGCAACCTGGGTTTCGTCGTATCCGAACAGGTATTTCAATCCAAGGACCCACCAGGGAAGATCCTTGAGAAAAGGAACGCCCTTGCGAACCGTGTTGATATCAGTTGAATACAGGCCGCCGATCACCGTCTGTTCCCCGTCCAGGAGAAGGACGCTCGTGTTGGCTTGCGTCTTGTTAATAATGGTGGAAATAGGATCGGGGGTGACGCTCGAGCGTTCGGCCTGGATCTTCAGGTGGATGACATCCATATCGTTGATGTTGATGACGGTCGGGATGACAGATATGATCGTACCGGTGCTATAGAATTTATCTATCACGTTGCCCGCAAAGTCTCTCTGCTTGATGGAAAAGTCGGCGCCGACCTGGATGCGTCCTTCCTCCTGGGATTTTACTGTGACGGAAGGAGTGGCGATGATGTCGCCCATGTTCAGCGATTCGAAGGCTTTGATTGAAGCCATGATATCGATGGCCTTGTCCATCGGATTGTGCCGTGCAGTGAGCGTGATTCCACCCTCGCTGACCGAGGTAGCATTCGGGACTCCGCCGGAGACCGTGGTGGAGGGAGTCGTGTTGGTAAAGCTCCAGTCGATTCCGGCCTGCTTGATTTTCGTGATATTCGCTTCGAAGAAGACGGCGGATATTTCCACCTCCCGTTCTTTTACGACGTCCTCTGTAAGGACGCCTTTACCTTCGCCGGACGCCGACGCCTTGAGAATCGGGTACACTTTGACATAATTCTCCGTTTCATTGTACCAGTGGTTGTTCACCCGGCAGATGAGGTCCAGGGCGTCTCTCCAATGCATTCCGGGGATGTTGATGTTTATCGGCTGCTTGTTTTCACCCTCGTACACGAGGATCTTGCCAATGTTCTTCTTCATCGCCTCGCCCAGGATTTTCATGGCCTTGTCGAAGGGGGTCTCGCCCGACATTGTGATACGTTCATCGGGGCTTATGTATTCCCGGAAGGGCAGGCGATCGTCCTGGGCCGTTCCTATCTGAACCAATAGGATGAGCATCAGGGTGCTTAGAATGTGAATAGTCAGAAGCCGTTTCATGGGGGAATACCTCCGCATTATTTAACCAGGTTGAAAAGTTCGTGTTTTAGTTCCACCGTCAGAACGTATCGTTCGACGAATCCACCCTTGTTGAGGATGAACAGGACTTGCCTGCGTTCCGGCAGGATCTTGGAGACATAGCCGAGATATACCTCGTCACCTTCCCGAAGCATGACAAGCTCGTTGTTCTGATCGCTGATGAAAGCGCGATCCTTCATCACTGCCAGCAGGGTTGATTTCTCGACCTCGGGCAGATTGTACACGTTGGCCGGTATCTCCGGGTTGACCAGAGACTTGAATGGATTATACTGGAGATCGACGAACGAGACGTTTTGTATATCTGGGACATTGACCGAATCGCGGAACGGCTCCTGGTCGGAGAAGTACGCCAGCAGCTCGGCGTCAAACTGGACCGAGTGCACGATGTGGCTTTCGTCCTCGCTGAGGGAATGAATTTCACGCATATCGAGGTTCGTCAATTTGATGAGTCGTGGACCGTATTCGATGTAGTTGATGAATCGCTTGACAGCCCGGAATGGTCCCTGGCCGGAGATGTGATAGTGAATGTATCCGCAACCTTCTTGATCGACGCGTTCCTGCGTGAGAACATTGAGGTCGATGGGCTCGCTTTGAGCCAGCACCGCGTTGAGGTATTCATGAGTCTCGGTCGCGGATTCGAACATGGGGATGTACTTCGGCCGTTGCTTCCACGCTGCATTGAGCATATCGACTTCCAGTTGCAGGGCCTCGAGGTTCTTGTACAGTTCCTCGACGTTACCCAATTGATCGCGTATTTCCTTGCGCTCTTTCTTCACTTCCTCGATCTTGTCGGCCTGGTACCAGAAGACGTACGAAGCGCCTCCCGTCCCGATGAGGATAAGGAGGATGAACAGGATAATGGAATTTCGTATCGCGTACGGCATCACATACCTCCTTCCTTTGGTTGGGATTCTTCGGTGGGTTTCGCGCTTTCCTCGCGAATCGATGTCCCGGGTGCGTCGGCGGATATTCCGGAACGCGTCGAGACGCGGTTATGCCAGCGGGCGGCGGCGGATGTCCCGTAGGGCGGAGATGGCGGGATTTCCAGATTCATGTCGAACCTGAAGACCTTTGATTTTTCCCCGATGACTTGTGTCGCTACTTCCTGGATCTTGGCGTCGCCGATCAACTTGGTAAGCGCCGGTATGTTGGGACGGTTCAGGGAATAGCCGGCGACTTTGATTCCGTTCTCGATGGGTTTGATTTCACTGACCCACATGGAACGGAGGGCGCCTACACCGGTGATGAGCGTGTCAAGGGTTTCACTCCAGATTTCTGCGCCGACCAGGAGGGTGTCGAGAGTCGTCGTAGCGTTGCGGACCTGCTGCGACCTTTCTTCCAGCGCCTGGATTCTCTGGACGACTTCCTGCTGGAGTTCGATTTGCTGCTGCTCGAATGCCAGGCTGGCCTGTTCCGACGCCAGTTCCGCTTGTTGCTGGAGGCCCTTGATTGTCAGAAACGTTGTGGCTATGAACAGCACAAGGACGAGAAGCAGCCCGTGCCAGGCGATCTTCGCCTTATTGAGCTCGTCCTTCACCCGTTTTGGCATGAGATTGATGCGGTAGAAATGCGGATTCTTCGGTTGCAGTTGCTGCCAGGCTACCGATATCGGCAGGATGTATTCGTGCAGATCATCCATTCGTTCGTCGTCCCCGTGCCGAACCCGGAGTCGCGACAGGGTATGGAAGATGACCGTGTCATTAAATGAACGGAGAGCGGATTTCAACCCGATTTGTTCCGCGTCGCCGCTGAGGACGATGTGATCCGGGTTGGGATAGCCTGCGTTGTCCGCTGCGAGCTCGATTCTGTTGATGAGCAAGGATACGATGTTCCGGTCACGGGAACCCTGCATAATCGACGGGGCGATATGCAGAAGTTCGGTTCCCCGCATGATGTAGAGACGGGTTTCGTCTTTTCCGACGTGAATCACGTGAGTGATCTCTCCATCCTTGAACCGGAAGTGCACACGGACAAGATTGATGAGCGCAATATCGTTGGTAGTAATGAACCCTATCTGGGTTGCCCTGCGTTCTCCTCCTCTTGGCATCATGAACGATTCCAGGAACGGCAAGGCTTCCAGCCGGGCCGCGGCAACGGCCGACGAAGACGTGGCCCGTGCGTAATCCGCCATGTCGGAGGAAAGTTCTACGTTATGGCTCTGTTGGACGTCCGCGAGGATCTTCTTGAGGATCTTCGTGGGATTATCCTTCTTGTTGATGTTTACCAGGAACGTCTGTGTTACAGGTTCACCGTAACTGATGGCAAGAGGAGCTCGCTTGACGTAGTGTGCCTGCAGGAAATCGATGATCTCGTGATCATCCGCCTCCTCGTCCGAGGACATATCGAGAAAATCGAAACCCTCCTCGTCATCGCTGGAACCCGCCTTTACTCTCTCGCTGACGGAAACAGCCTGGGATGCCAGTTCCTTGACCAGGATCTTGGTTCCCATACGTGTCACCACAGCCAGGCGCAACAGGTCCCCTTCGATGGAGATCCCGATGCACGTTTCGGATCGCGGTTGAATCAGTTTCATGGCTATGCCTCTCTAATCAGGTTCTTTGTATTAAGAAGTTGATGCATCCGTTTTTTGTTGTTGGCGTAGTTCATAGCGTCTTCCGGTCGTATCAAGTGTTTTTTGACCAGACGTCTGAGATCCTGTTCCATGGTGTGCATCCCGTACTGGCGTCCTTCGGTGATCATCTGGTAAATTTCGCCCGTGTTTCCGTTCTTGATCGCGGCCTTGACGGGTGCGGTTACGTTGACGATCTCCGTAGCAAGTATGCGTTTTCCATCGGTGGAAGGAAGAAGCTTCTGCGAAACGATGATACGGAGCACGTCGGCAAGGCGGAGCCGCACCCGCTCCTGTTCGTTCACCGGGCATTCGGCCACGATGCGATCGATGCTTTCCACCGCGGAGGAGGTATGCAGCGTGGAAAAGACCTTGTGACCGGAATCAGTGATTTCCAGGGCGGCCATGATCGTCTCCGGGTCCCGCATCTCTCCGATAACCACGATATCCGGATCCTGCCGCAGCGCCTGGACGGTTCCTTCCTTGAATGACAAAACGTCCAGACCTACTTCCCGGTGCCGAATGATCGAACGCATCGGTGTATGGATGTACTCGATCGGCGCCCCGATAATGATGATATGGCTCTGGGTGCGCCGGTTATTCATGTCGATGATAGCGTCGAGCGTGGTGCTCTTCCCCGATCCCGTGATACCGGTGATAAGGATAAGCCCTTCTTTTGTGTGCTCCAGGCTCATCATACGGGCAACGGAAGGATGGAACCCGTAGGAATTGAAGGGGAGCACCGTGGCGTTGATGGCGCGCATGTTCAGCGCCAGGGCTTCCAGGTCGAAGTAGGCCGTGGCCCGGTACCGTTGGCGGCTGGAATTAAAG
>JALUUP010000488.1 GCA_027021285.1 Bacteroidota bacterium
ACTTGATAGAAGAAATTTATGCGTTGTCAAGAGAACTCTTCGCTTTGCCTCGAAACGCCCTCCGTTCCTCGCCAGTGCATGCGCACCGGAATCCGCCTTGCCCGTTCCAAGGAATCCCGCTATTTTGCCTCTGTGACAACAACGTGTCGCGTCTTCGACACCAACAGCGGGAAACCATGATTAAAAAAATCTCTCATATCGGTATCGCGGTCGGGGACCTGGAAAGCGCGCGTGACGTATTCCGGCGAATTCTCAATCTCGAACCTTCCGCGACCGAGCGGGTCGAGGGGCAGAAGGTGCAGGTCAGCTCCTTCCGCCTGGGTGAAAGCAGCATCGAGCTTACACAGGCAACGAGCGGGGACTCGCCCATTGCCCGCTTCATCGAAAAGCGCGGCGAGGGCATCCACCACCTTGCTTTCGAGGTGGACGACATCCGGACCGAGCTTCGGCGCCTCAAGGAAGCCGGCGTCCAGTTGATCGATGAGGAGCCCCGCCTAGGGGCTGACAACTGCCTTGTGGCGTTCATCCATCCCCGCTCCGCCAACGGCGTGCTGGTGGAGCTCTGCCAGAAAGCGGAAAAGGCTTGAGTGAGCATCTCAATGCGTGCGGGAAAAAGCGTGTTCGTTATGGATCGACTTTTCCCAGGGTGACGGAAGTTAAATGACATTGATCAACACGGTCACGTCATTCCCGCGAAAGCGGGAATCCATTACCCCGTTCTCTGGGCCCCGCGGTTCCATGAATGGACCGCTTCGCCCTTCGACTACGCTCAGGGCTACGGAAAGAAAAAGTTCGATTACGCGCAGGGCTTTGCTTAGGATGACAGTATCCGGCATAACATTCATCAACACGGCCACGTCATTCCCGCGAAAGCGGGAATCCATTACGCCGACCCCTGAACCCTGCGGTTCCATGAATGGACCGCTTCGCCCTTCGACTCCGCTCAGGGCTACAGGAAGAAAGAGCTCAATTACGCGCAGGACTTTGCTGAGGATAACAGAGTCCGGCATGACATCCATCAACACGGTCACGTCATTCCCGCGAAAGCGGGAATCCATTACCCCGTTCTCTGGGCCCCGCGGTTCCATGAAGGGACCGCTCCGCCCTTCGACTCCGCTCAGGGCTACAGGAAGAAAGAGCTCAATTACGCGCAGGACTTTGCTTAGGATAACAGAGTCCGGCATGACATCCATCAACACGGTCACGTCATTCCCGCGAAAGCGGGAATCCATTACCCCGACCCCTGGACCCCGAGGTTCCATGAAGGTACCGCTCCGCCCTTCGACTCCGCTCGGGGCTACGCTTACGGTTACGGTATCCAGCATGATTCGGGGTCTGGAGACCCCTCCTACAATCCTAATGAGCCGTGGGGTATTCGCCAATCCGTCAATCCCTATAACCTATGACCTCTCACCTCGGCCTGTTTTTTTACTTTTTACCTTTTACTTTATTACTTGATCCTCGTCTGTCCTCAAACCCAGGACATCCATGAAATGAACCACCCCAGGCACCATAACATCCATCAGTGAAAAAGAAGGCGCACACGGCTGACACGGAAGGCGGAGCAAACCACGACGGGCTCTTATATCCGGAAAACCTCCTGCAAAAACTGGAGCACATTCCCGCCGCCCCGGGCGTGTACCTGTTCAGGGACGACAAGGGAACGATTATCTACGTGGGCAAGGCCAAGAGTCTCCGGCCACGCGTGCGCAGTTACTTCCAGGAGCGGGGCGCGCCGGATCCGAAACGCAGAATCCTGGTATCGAAAATCGCCGACGTGGAAATCATCGTCACCGACTCCGAAGTGGAAGCCCTCCTCCTGGAAAACAACCTCATCAAGGAGCACGCTCCCCGCTACAACGTCCGGCTCAAGGACGACAAGAGTTACCCGTACATCCGCATCACCAACGAGCCCTATCCACGGGTTTTTCCCACCCGCAACCGGGTCCGGGACGGCTCGCGGTACTTCGGTCCCTACACCGACGTCAAGGCAATGAAATCCATGCTGCGGACGATCCGCTCCATCTTTCCCATCCGGAGCTGTGACTACCACCTCACGGAAGAGACCATCGCGAAAAAGAAAGTCGCTCTCTGCCTCGACTACCAGATCGGTAAGTGCGAAGGCCCCTGCGAGGGACTCGTATCGAACCAGGACTACCGGAACATGATCGACCAGGTGGAGAGACTTCTGAAAGGCAAGACCCGCGCCCTCCAACGCGTGCTGGAACAGGAAATGGTCGAGGCCTCCGAATCGCTGGAGTTCGAGAAAGCGGCAATCTTCCGCAACCGCCTGAACGCCCTGAAGAAATACCAGGAACGCCAGAAGGTCGTGTACACCGACGACGTGGACCGCGACATCGTGGTCATGGCCGCCGAGGACCAGGACGCGGTGGGGGTGGTGTTCCGCGTGCGGGACGGAAAGATCGTGGGGAAGCAGCACTTCACGTTCACCGGGGCAGCGTACCAGGAACTTCGCGACATCATCGAAATTCTTCTCCAGCGCTACTACTCGGGAACGGAGGACATCCCGCGGGAGATTTTTATCCAGGACGACATCGAATCCGCCGTTTCGATTTCGGACTGGCTGACGGAGAAGGCGGGACGCAAGGTCCAGGTGCTGGCGCCCAAGATCGGGGAGAAAGCCCGGCTGGTGAAAATGAGCCTCGCAAACGCGAAATACCTGCTGGACGAAATCAAGCTCCAGCGGGCCAAGGCGGAGACGCTGGTTCCCCGTTCCATCACCGCCCTCCAGCGGGATCTTCGATTGAAAGCGCCTCCCCTGCGCATCGAGTGCTTCGACATTTCGCATACGCAGGGCAGCGAAACCGTGGCTTCCATGGTCGTGTTCGTGGATGGCAAGCCGCGAAAACGCGAGTACCGGAAGTACCACGTCAAGAGCGTGGAAGGCGTGGACGACTTCGCGTCCATGAAGGAAATCGTGGGAAGGCGCTACCGGCGCGTCTCGGACGAAGGACTCCCCCTGCCCGACCTCATCGTGATCGACGGCGGCAAGGGGCAGCTCTCCAGCGCGGTGGAAGCCCTGTCCGCCTTGGAGCTGGGTTCGCTTCCGGTCATCGGGCTGGCCAAGCGACTGGAGGAGGTATTCCTTCCCGGCGAAAGCATTCCCCAGAACATACCCAAGACATCGTCGGGGCTCAAGCTTCTCCAGCGCATCCGCGACGAGGCGCACCGGTTCGCCGTCACCTTCCATCGCTCCCTGCGGGAAAAGCGCACGCTCCGCACCGAGCTGGAGGAAATCGAGGGCATCGGCGAGAAGCGCGCCCGGGACCTGCTGGAAACGTTCGGTTCGGTTCGCGGCGTTCAATCCGCTCCCGTCGAGGACCTGGCAAACGTCGTGGGATGGAGCGCGGCCCGCAACGTGTACGCGCATTTTCACGAAGTCGAAGAGACGGCGGAAGAAGCGCCCCCGGATGAATAACCCGGGCGTCGTCGCACGCATCACGAATCAGAAACGCAATCGGTCATTACTTTGAACATGCACGGATTCATACGAATACTTGCCGCGCGTTTCCTCGCCGCCGTCCTGCTCCTGTCACCGGGCGCCACGGGCAACGCAAAGGAAAACGCGGAGCAACATCGAAACCCATCCTGGACGCTGGCCGCGAAGGCGGACTCGATTCTCCTGCGGGCCATTGATCTCTCGGGCCGCCAGCGTTACACCGCCGCCCTGGAGACATTCGACGAGGTCATCCATCTCGCTCCCCGCCATCCCGCCGGGTACCTGAACAAGGCCATCCTGCTGGAAGTCATGTCGCTGGACTTCGAAACGCCCGTGCCGCAACCGGAGTTCTCCGGTCTCCTGGAGAAGGCGGAGCGCCGCGCCGACAGACTGATTTCCCGCCACCCGGCCAGCGGCGAAGGGTACTACTACAAGGGCATGGTGCATAGCTACCTCGCCTACTACGAGTTCCGGGACGGGGACAACTGGCTGAGCGGGCTGTCGCACGGCATACGCGCCGCGTCCTGGCTCGAGGATTGCCTGGAACGGGACAGCTCCGCGTACGACGCTTTCACGGGTCTGGGAACGTACTACTTCTGGAAAAGCGAGCGGATGTCGTTCCTGAACTGGGTGCCGTTCGTCGAGGACATGCGGGAACCGGCGCTCCGCATGCTGGAGGTTGCGCGGAAAAAGGCGCGGTACACCGCGGCTCAGGCAGTGAACTCCCTGGTCTGGATCCAGATTCACCGGGAAAAGTACCGGCAAGCGGAACGGGAAGCCCTCTCCATCCTGAAGCGCTACCCGGCCAACCGCCTCTTCCTGTGGGGACTGGCTTCGGCCGCGGAAAAGGCGGGCAGGTGGAAGAAAGCGCGAACGGCCTACGAACGCATCGTGGCGTCAATCGACAACGAGGTGCGGGAGAGCGGGTACATCGAGATCCAGGCTCGGGCGAAGATCGCTCTCATGAGCCATCAACTCGGTGACCGGGAACGCGCGGCCAAGGAATGCCGGTGGGTACTGGGTCGAAGGAACATCCGGCTGGAGAAATTCACCCCAAACGGATCGGAGCGCATCAGGCGGAGAATGCAGGAAATGGCAGAGCTGGCGGAAGAGTTGGGAATCAGGTAGAGCGATGATGGATGTTGGATTTGCTTTGAAAAGAAGTTGAACGTTGGAACGTTATAACGTTGGAACGTTCCAACGTTTTCCTTTGCGTCCTTTGCGCTTTCTTTGCGTTTTTGACGGTTAAATAATGACCGAAGAGCGGACAAGGAGACAAAGGGACGGGGAGAAAAGGAGAATGCATCTCGTGTATCTAGTGTTTCATCAACGGAAACCGTCATTCCGGACTTGATCCGGAATCCATTGCGATGATTTGAAAATTGAAATTTGAGATTTGGAATTTGGCGCTTCTCGACGACAGGTGGAACGTTTGAACGTTGGAACGTTTGAACGTTTGAACATTCTAACGTTTTCTTTAACAGAAGTTTTAACAATGCCTGATCAGAGGGAAAAACGCTTTTGGTCTTGGTGACTTTTCGCATTTGACGATGAAGCGCCTCAATCGCATTGGTCGTGTATATCACGCGTCTCAAACACTCCGGATACGAGAAAAACGTTGCCAGATTATCCCAGTTTGTGCGCTATGAAGAAACCACCTTCGGATATTTGTTCCCCCAGGTATCGGCAAACTTGTCAAGCGCCATCCGGCCGGCTTCCTCGGTGGCAGCTTTGCAGACAGGCTTCAAGTCTTTGATTACCGCTCTGCGGTCTTTCCATGACACGTAATTCATCGAGCGCCGGATCTGGTGAATAATGCATTGCTGTACTTCGGTGCGGGGAAAGATGCTGCGGATCGCTTCGGGGAAGCTGCTCAATCCATCAACACACGCAATGAAGATATCTTTAACACCACGGTTCGATAAATCCGTCAACACGGATTGCCAATACCGACCACATCGTAAAATGACCGTTTACACAAAAATCCTGACACTCCCGTATTTTTATTTGCCAAGACCGAGGCGGCGATGCAACGCCGCCTCGAATAATTTAACCCTGAGCGCTATCCCTCCTCTTTCAATCGACCATGGATGACAATAGCTCGTCCGTAATTGGGGAACATTCTTCCCACTATAAACACTTCATTTCCATCCGTCCATATCCCGTTAAGCATGAATTCATCGTTTTTAAGCTCCTTAAATTGATACCAATCGCTGCCGTTGAAATGATACACTCCTCCTTTACTTCCGACAGAAAAAATATTCTTGTCGTTTGACCCGAATATTCTTCGCAGGTATGTGTTATACACCTCTAGTTCTTTTTTCCACGCTTGACCGGTGTAACTATATACATATGATCCCCCAACAGAATAGAGCGTTCCATTTGGGCTCATCCAAAATTGAACCCCCCATTTCGGCGCCTTTACATTGCTTGAATCAAGCAAAATCCATTTTGTATTCTCATATCGGTAAAAATAATAAAAAAGCCTGGGGGAAGGGCCTTTATCCCTTGTTCTATAAGTGTATAAATAAACATTGCTTTGGTCATTCCCGGCAATTGAACCTACAACGAAAAGATTCGAAGATGAATCCACCATGCTTGCTGGTACCGGCAGCGGTACGGAATTCAACCTCCATGTGACTCCGTCATAGAACCAGACTTGACCAAAACCTCCACCGGCCCATAGAGCATCGGGCTTATAACC
>JALUUP010000489.1 GCA_027021285.1 Bacteroidota bacterium
GCGGAGGATGAGGGAAGCAGATGCGAATCACCTTTCCCCCCGATTGTTCGCAGTCATCGACGCTGCCGGGAACCTGACAGTTTTTTCAAGATCGCGCAGCATTCTCTTTTGCTCTTCCGGTAGTACGTGCCGGGTTTATAGAGCTTCTATCAGTACCGGTACAAGCTGATCGTACGAGATTGAATAGATCCCCTTTCGATCTTTATAGACTACCTCCGGTAATACCTTTTCCACTTCCTGGGCGATAAGTCCTATCTGCCGATTATCAGAGAAGTTCAGTTCAGGGTTTTCTCCTTTTCTCCCTGATTCCGTTGATGTCATGTAACATGCTCGGGAAAACCGAAAGTCTCCGTTACATCCGGCACGATGCTCCAGCGAACTTCTTCAGGAGATCTCAACTCGCGTTTCCTGGCTGATGAAATATCTCCAGGTTTGCCGGGAACATAAATAAATTCTTTTCCCAATGTTAACAAGGAGCAGCAGGGATTCAAGGATACTGTTCTCATGCCTCTTCTCAGGGTTGTTCCGTGTCTCCGTGTTCGCGGTTCTCGCACTGTTCTCGATGACGACGCAGACGTGCTTGTTCCTTCGTTTAGTTTCTCCATTTTTCGTCTTATCTTCAGATGGAGTACAATTACGCGATGTTTTTGATTCCCAATAAACCGGGTCTTTTGATGTGCGAATCTGTACGGTTTGGCGACGCGAAGGAAGTGAGGAAAGTAAAGTATGGAGGATGATGTTCAACGACAGAAGTGCAAACCTGGATAAAAATGCTCAGAAATATAGACGAATGCAGAATGTTCACAAGGAGGAACTGGCTATGAAAATCATTCGGCGACGGCAAATACAACTGGTTGGATGTCTTGTACTGTTGATGCTGGTTGTGTTCCCGGAATCATCACGATCGCAAATACCCAGAACGATCAGCTACCAGGGAGTGTTGACGGACGGCGGTGGAAACACGGTCGCGGACGGGAATTACAGCCTGACCTTCCGGCTGTACGACCGTCCAACCGGTGGCAGCCCGCTGTGGACGGAAAAGCAATTAGCCCCGGTGCGAAGCGGTGTCTTTAACGTGACTCTGGGCGATGTCACGCCGTTGATGCTCTCGTTTTCGACACCATACTGGCTGGGGATTTCAGTGGAAAACGGCGCGGAGCTTGTTCCACGTCTCCCCTTGACGGGCACTCCGTACAGCCTTCGTTCGGCGGCGACGGAAAGCATTGCCGGGATTCCGGCGGGCGGCGATTTGCAGGGCAGTTATCCGAATCCCACGATCGCGAACGGGGCGGTTACCGCGAAGAAGATACAGGCGAAGCAAGTCGTTAAGAGCATCAATTCCCTGAAGGACCATGTCACGGTAAAAGCCGGCGCGAACGTTTCCATTTCAACCAAAGATGACACGCTCATCATCTCGGCCTCTGGCGGCGGAGGCTCGGGCGATATTACCGCTGTGACGGCCGGCGAAGGGCTGGCGGGAGGAGGAACGTCGGGTGGCGTAACGATTTCCCTGGCAGACTCGGGAGTGACAACGAAAAAGCTCAGGAACGGATCGATCACCGCCCCGAAGATACGAACGCTGAATGCGCCGACGCCGGGAAACAGCCTGACGTACACAAGCGGGGGTCTCCTGTGGAAAACCGTGAGCGGACCGGGAGGCGATATCAGCGCGGTAAATGCTGGCGCCGGGTTGAGCGGAGGCGGCACGTCGGGCGACGTGACGCTCTTTATCGGGGCGCAAGCGATAAAGGGCTCCATGATTGCTCCCGGGGAGATATCAAAAGGGCACCTCGCGGCACCCGGCGGAAGCGCCGGGCAAGTGCTCGGAACCGACGGCTCGACGTTGCAATGGGTCTCGCCGCCCGGATTCACCCTGCCGTATTCAGGGACGATCTCGTATTCGAATCCTGCGTTCGGTATCACGAATTCCGGTTCAGGCCTGAATCCCACGGCGATTTTCGGGAGCAGCGCCCTGGGAGTGGGAATTTACGGTCACAGTCCGAAAGGAACCGGGGTGTTTGGCGTGTCGAGCGGCATACGTGAAGCGGGTGTTTCGGGAAAAGCAAATGGAAATGACGGCCGGGGTGTTGAGGGAAAAGCCGACATCGGGACAAAGGCCAGGGGCGTTTACGGCGAAAGCTCCAGCGGCACCGGAGTCTATGGCACCAACCCGGTAAAAGGGAGTATGGGCTACCTTGGCGGAACGTACGGCGTCTTTGGACGATCAAAGCCGAGCGTCTTTGGTTATATCGGCGGTCTCGACAATGGTGTATATGGAGAGAGCGATTCCGGGAGAGGTGTGGAAGGACGAACAGTCTCAGGGACCGCGGTATCGGGTTCTTCGCCGGGTTCCTCGGGGTATCTCGCGGGAACACAGTATGGAGCTTATGGGAAAAAATCAGGCGGAGGATTTGGCTTCCTGGGCAGCATCGGAGAAGGGGTGCACGGTGAAATTGACACCGGCAAAGGCGTTGTAGGCAAGGTCGGCAGTGGCTTTGCCGTGTACGGGCAGATACCGGGGAATACCGGTTGGATCGCGGGTAACGGATATGGTGTGTTCGGCAGCAAGACGGGTGCTGGGAAAGGTTGGCTTGGAGCAACGGAAACCGGTGTGTACGGCGAACACGCCAACGGCTTCGGCGTCGTGGGAAAATCTCTCGGGGATTCCACGAAGTCGGGCGTCTTGGGCGTTTCCACCGCCCGGAACGGTATCGGCGTGCTGGGTGTCGCGGATTCAGGCTCCAACGCGTACGGAGTTTGGGGCAAGAGCGCGGGAGGCTTCGCGGGGTATTTCAGCGGCGACGTGAACGTTACCGGGACCCTCACCAAGGGCGGGGGCGCGTTCAAGATCGATCATCCGCTGCACCCGGAGACAATGTATCTCTACCACTCGTTTGTCGAGTCTCCGGACATGATGAACGTGTACAACGGCAATGTCGTGCTCGATTCACACGGCGAGGCAACGGTGGAATTGCCGGACTGGTTCGAAGCGTTGAACCGCGATTACCGGTACCAGTTGACGGCCATCGGCGGAGCAGCGCCAAATCTTCATATTGGACGGAAAATATCTGGTAACAAGTTTACGATCGCGGGTGGAACCCCCGGCCTCGAAGTCTCCTGGCAGGTCACCGGTATCCGCAAAGATCCTTACGCCAACGCTCATCGCATCCCCGTTGAAGTTGAGAAGTCGCCTCGGGAGCGCGGTTCCTATTTGCACCCGGAAGCCTTCGGACTGCCGTCCTCACGCGGCGTTGATGAATTGGTAAAGAACGGGGCGGGGAAATAAATGCAGTTTGTCGATGCAAGCACGTTAAACACGACACGTGGAGATTGAACATGAAACGCATACTGCAATACCTGCTTTATCCGTCGGTTTTCTTCCTGCTGTGTGTTCATGGTGATGTGCGCGCGCAACCGTCGTACGGCATACCAAGGATGGTGTTCGGATCGGGAGGCGGTGTGACGAGCGGACCGGATTTCCGGGTGAAAAGCACCGTGGGGCAGGCCGCCGTTGGTGTGATGCTGAATTCCTTCCATCGCAGTCACGCGGGATTTTGGTACACTTCGGGAGGACTTGTCTCGGGGGTTGACGAACAACAGGGCAAGGCGCCTGGTGGATTTCTCCTCTACCAGAATCACCCGAACCCGTTCGGTTACTCGGGAGCAGGTACACCTGTCACCGTCATCGGTTACGTCCTTCCACGCAAAGCCAGGGTCTTCATGACCGTGTATGATGCGTACGGAAGGAAAGTCACTATGCGGAACGAGGGGATGCAGGGACAAGGTTACCATGAACTCGAGCTCGATGGTGCCGGGTTGCCTTCGGGGTTATACCTTATTACAATACGGGCAGGGAAGAACGTTCGTTCGATAAAGGCGCTGCTTGTCAGGTAGGACTATCCGGATGCTATGTTCCGGGAATTTCCAGGAATATTTCCTTCGTCATCACTCCGGACGTCCTCCTGAATGCAGCATCGCACGGAACCGGATCACGGGAGGGATCCCGGAACGAAGTCCTAACCGGAACCCTGAGTGCAATCCTGAGCATAGTCTTGAGCGTAGCCCTGAGCATAGTCCTGAGCGTAGTCCTGAGCGTAGTCGAAGGACGTAGAACCTGTCCAAAACGCGTGTAACCCGTATGACGATTTCCTCACGCGTTTGCTCATTACCCAAGAAGACTTTTTTGGTTTTCGATCCTTATTTTCCCTCCGTCGAGCATTTTATTACATTTGGAGTATGACTTTTGAAACCCCCTCAAACGGTTCTTTCGATATCAAGAAAGCCTACCGTGTCGCCATGATTACAAGCGCTTCGTTGTTGTTCAGCATGGTGTTTTACGTCATCATCGTTGAGATCATGGCACTCCAAGAGCAGGCAATGGCGAGGGAAGCTTCGGCAACGGTTTCGTTCGTTCGTTGGCTCTTCATTGCCGTAGTGGCCGGGATCGGAATTGGTATTCGTTATATCCGGTCGGCGATGTTGCGGTTTGATTCTTCGCTTTCGGTGGGGAAGCGGGTCGGCAAGCTCTTCAAGACGACAATCCTGGTGACCGCTTTGTGTGAAGTTCCCGCTATCCTGGGCATGATGCTTTTTTTCATCGGGGGGAACAGGTGGGATTTTTATCCATTCCTGTTTTTCTCCGCTCTCCTCATTGTGTTGTACTTCCCTCGATTTCATTACTGGACAGACTTCGCGGGTACGCGTTCATCTGCTTGATCTCCACGCTTTCGCAATTCGAAACGCCGTGTGTGGAAACACTTTGCCGACGATTTCCGGGAACGCGCGACGATTTCCGGGAACGCGCGGCGGGTTTTGTAAATGAGCACAATTTTCTATGTTGTGACAGGCTTTACGCAAAATACCACCTCTCGTTATTGTTCAATATCCACGGAGCTGTCATGAGCGTTGCTATTACCCCTATGAATCTCAGCGACATTTTCAATCGCACGTTCAACCTTATCGGCAAGACCGGTCTTCGGAATCTCATTATTGCGGTCGTGGTCATCGCGCCAATCGTCATTATTCTCGGCATCGCCGTCAACATGTTTTTCAGTGGCCTGGCAGGTGTTTTGGCCGAGGGTGAGTTCGAACACGTCGAGGTGTGGGAGGTGCTCTCGAATTTTCTGGGTTCCGGGTTGCTCTTTCTTTTAGCCCTGATTCTTCTGATTCTTGGTTCCGTGTTCGTAAAAGTCGCTGTGACTATCGTCGCCTGCACGGAAATGGAAGAAGGTGAAATCACCTGGTCCGAAGCGTTGACTCAGGCGCTCGGTGGACGCGGATGGAGAGCCATCGGCCAGCAGATACTCCTGGGATTCGCGATTGTGGCGCTTGTCATCATTCCCTATATCTTCATTATTATCGGCGCGATAAACGACATGGACACGATGATCGGCCTTGGCGTGCTGGGCTTTCTGGCCATCATCCCGGTTTCGATTTTCCTGGTCATCAGGTGGCTCTTCGCTTTGCAGGTGATAGCCTGGGAGGATACCGGAGTGATCGAAGGATTCAGACGAAGCTGGTTCCTTGTCGAGGGCAACTGGTGGCGTGTCCTGGGCATTGCTATTCTCCTGTCCATCGTGGCGCAATTCGCAATTTCCATCGTCGTGACGCCACTTTCATTCATCGCCTTTTGGGGGATTATCTCGCAATACTTCCAAATGATAGCGAACGGCCCGGACAGCATGGCACCGAGCCAGGTCGCAGAAATGCTGAAATCCCTGGGATGGGGATATGGTCTTGTCATCGGAGTCTCGGAGATCCTGAGCCTCGTTGTCACCCCCGTGTATCTTGCGGTCATGTACTTTGATCTGCGCGCGCGAAAGGGCGAGTTCGGTTCGGCGCCCGAATCGGACACGACAGATGCAGTGGATCTCGACAAAATCGCACCGGCGAGTGAATAGGCACCGGGCACATTTCATGGTTCTTGCCGTTGAGCAGTAGATTGGCTCCCATCATCGGAAACGAAAATGAAAGCGCCTCGTCTCCGGGCCTGATGCTGGACGGAAGCTGGGAACGAAGCGGGAGGAATATCGTCGCGGCGGCAGTAGTGGGGCTTCTTCTCATCGGGGCGGCGTATTTTATCGTTCAATCCATCCTCGTTACGTTTGCAGCCCTGGTGGCAGAAATCGTCAAAGGGCCAACCGGACACGCCGCTTCACC
>JALUUP010000490.1 GCA_027021285.1 Bacteroidota bacterium
TCCGAAGGAAGCGACAGTGTAATCGGTGTTGTCGCGGTATCCGTTTGCGGCTTCCACGCTGCCCCGTGCAAACAGGTCGCCCTTCGCCATCCGGCGTTTCAGCAAGGCCTCGCCGCCAAGCGTGGTGAACATGCCTCCTCCCACGCGCACCGTGAGTTCGGTTTGCCGGGAGGGAAACGGCCGCAGGATGGACTGTTTCAATCCGCGGTGCCAACGGGGTCCCCAGTACAGATTCGGTTCCCGTCCCAGGGTGAAACCGGACCTTGTTACCGGCGGCATCTTTTCCGCGGAAGCGGGTGTAATGATTTCCGTTCCGGTGATGATAAACTCGGGAAACGAGATGTCGGCTTTTTTCCGGACTCCGTGTCGGGGGGGGCGAAGAGAATCCACGCTACTGCCGGAAGGGCGGGGTTTGTCCTGGGCCTGCGTGATCGTAGTTGCGCAAATCAGCGCGACCAGTGCGTATCGCAGGTTCCGCTCGACGATTGTCATGGCAACCTCCTCAGCCGGTAAGCCGCTTGAGCGGCAATTTCCGTTCCCGGGTGTTGCTCGAGGATTTTCCGATACGTCGCCTTGGCCTGGTCGGTCTTGCCCTCCTTTTCGTAGCACTCTCCCAGCCGATAGAGACTTTTCAGCGGCCAGTCCCCGGAGTATGGGAAGACGTACCCAACGCGCAACAGGGCTTTTTCCGCTTCACGGTAGCGCCCGGCTTCGACCAGCAAATCGCCGAGGGTGAACTGTGCTTCGGCCGCGATGTCGTCGGTGCGGGTGGTGGCAATCCGGTCGAGCGCCGCGAACGCTTTTTGCCGGTCACCACGGGCAAAGTCACGCCGGGCCAGCTCGATGCGCGCCAGTTGGCTGAAGGAATCCCGCGAGGGATGGTCGGCGGCAGCGCGCAGATCCTGCTCGGATTCGGCGTCCTGCTTGAGGTGGTGATAGGCCTGGGCCCGGCGATACAGCGCTTCGGTGACCCGCGGGGATCCGGGATAGGTTTCGATGACAGCGGAGTAGCTTTGGATACCTTCGTCGTACATCTGCCCGTCCACTGCGAGATTACCAGCGCGCAGTAAAGCGGCCACGGTAACTTCCCGGTCTGCGGGAAGAGAGGCCGCTGTGCGGTATTCCCGACGCGCGTCCTCGTATTTCCCGGTCTCGGTATAGGCGTCGCCTAGTGCGATGTGGGCTTTCGGGATGAGACTGCTGTTCGGATATCGCCGGATGAATTTCTGCAAGCGGGGAATTGCCGCCTCGTATTTTTCCTGCGTGAGCAGTTCCTGCGTGTTTTTAAATTCCACGACGTCGCTCACGCGGCTCTTTGGATGCGAGGCAAGGTAGTCCTCGACAACGGTCGCCGCTTCGGCGTTCTTGTTCTGCAACTGGAGACAGGCCTGGATTCCGTTCAAGGCGTCCGCAACCAGCGGATTGTCTGGGAAACGGTCCACGAGCCTTCGATAGGTCGCTTCGGCCTCGACGTACCGTCCCAGGTTGTACAGCGCGTCGCCCTGGCTGTACAGCGCGTTTGGTATAAGGGGGCTGTCGGGATAGTTGCGCTCGACCTTGCGGAATTCCTCCAGCGCCGCTTCGTACTTCTTCGACTGGAAGCGCATCCAGGCCAGCGTGAATTGCGCTTTGTCCGCGTAGTCCGATTCCGGGAATCGCGCGAGAACGTCTTTCAGGGCGCCGATTCCGGCAGCGTGGTTTCCGGCCCGGAATTCCGCGTTGCCAAGCTGCAACAAGGCGTATGGCGTAAGGGGATTGCGGGTGTAAATACGTGTTGTCTTGCGAAAAACTCCTGCGGCCCGGGTGTAATCCTTCAGGGCGTAAAGCGCATCGCCCCAGCGGACAAGGGCGTCGATATCGTGTTTGCCGCGGGGATATTCATCGACAAGGCGAGCGAACACCTCGGCGGCGGGCGCGTATTTCCCATCCTTGAACAGCGACCACCCGAGACCGTACATGGCATCCTGGACAAGATCGGAATTGGTGGTGGAGAGCTGGGCTGCCTGGTATTTTTCCGCGGCCACGTCGAATTTCTTCGCCTTGAACAGCGATTCTCCTTCCCACAGCAATGCCTCGGCCTTCCTGGAGTGATCCGGGAACTGTTCCACGAAGGCGTGAAACGCCTGCGCGGCTTGCAAGTACTCGCGGGCCGCGAACAGGCTGGTTCCCTGGTTGAACATGGCATCGGCCTTGAGAGAAGGGGACACGCCCGGCACGTTCTGCGTTCGTCCGAAAGCGTCCACCGCGCTTAGAGGGCGGTTGGCTTTCATGTACGCGCCACCGAGGAGGAACCACGCATCGGCCAGCAGTTCACTGCCGGTATACGACTTGACCAACCGGTCGAGGGAGGAAATGGCTTCGTCGGCCTTATCCTGTTCCATCGCCTGCTCGGCGAGCTCATAGAGGGCGTTGTCCGCGAAGGCGCTGCCGGGTGTATCGTTGATGATCTTGGTGAAGAGGTCCGTGGCGATGGTGGATTGCCCATTGCGTTGATACGCCATACCCAGCTTGAAGAAGGCGGCTTCGGCGAGAGCGTCGTTTCCGTGGCTCAGGTGTTCGAATCGCTCGACCGCCTTGGCGAACTTTCCCTGCAGCAGGTACGTGTTTCCAAGATGGAATTCCACTTCGCGGGCCCGCGGATGGTTGGGAAAATGTTCCAGAAAATCCAGGTACGTTTTTTCCGCGTCGGCCGGTTTTCCGAGTATTGCGTATGCTTCGGCCCGGAGGTACACCCGCTCTGCTTCCTCCGTCGGCTTGGAGGCGGGCGAGAGCGAATCGAGCCATTCCAGGGCGAGCGTGGGCTTTTTTTCCGCCAGGAAGGCGGCGGCGATCCTGGTGGCGGCGTTCTCGGCGACGGGACGGCGGGGATAGAGCCGAATGACCTTTCTGTATGTCTGCCGCGCTTTCTCGAACCGCCCAAGCTTTTCATGGGCGAAACCGATGGAGTACAGGGCGTAATCGCGAAGCCTGCCCTCGGGGTAATCGTCGTAACACAGGGAATAGTACGTGAGCGCGGTCTCGTAGTCCTGCCGGTTGAAGGCCGCTTCCCCGACCCAGTACGCCGCTTCGTCCTCGAGGGGGCTCCCCGGGTACTGGTCGAGAATGCGCTTGAAGGAAAAAAATGCTGCGCTGAAACGCTTTCTTTTGAACTGGACTTCACCCTGTCTGAAGATTGCGTCATCCGCTAATTGAGATTCGGGATGTGCACGCTCAAAGCGCTCAAAGCGTTCCAGCGCATCTGATAAATCGTTGTGGCGGTACAAGGCATCGGCGGCGTAGAACTCGGCATCAGCGAGGCGGAGACTCTTCGGGTATTTCCTCGTAAACTGGTCGAATTGCTCGAACGCAAGCTGGTAGTTGCCGTCGCGCAACAGACCCATGGCGAATTCGAAATCCTGGTTTTCGCGAACGGATCCATCCGGCGGCGTGACCATGGGGTTCTGGGCGA
Source organism: Bacteroidota bacterium (assembly GCA_027021285.1). Lineage (GTDB taxonomy): Bacteria > Bacteroidota > Ignavibacteria > SZUA-365 > JAADGX01 > JAADGX01. The sequence goes on from JALUUP010000490.1 coordinate 3,449, forward strand.
ACAGCGGCAATGCTACCATCAGGCCCCATAGTGCGTACAAGCAAATTCTTTGAATCATGGGTGAAAGCCTCGCTTGAAAATAATGGTCAATTAAAGTTTTACTATAGACCTCACCGATAACAGCTTGAAATTACTATAGGATATAGTGAGAGTCAAGCAAAAAATGTATTTTTTTCGGTTCGTACCGGTGACGATCTTTTCACCGTCGCCCTGCCTGTTCCGTGTCTGACGCGTACGCCCCGACTCCCGTCGGCGGGCAGCCGCTTGTATATTTCGATAACGACGCCGGGTTCCACGGAAAACAGGGTAATTCGACGGTAACTCCGGGGTTCCTCGCGTTTCCACACTGTCACCGTATCGAGATATTGTAACTCTCAGAAGATATCTGCAAGTTGATCGAATAGTGAGCATAAGAAGCAGTAAATACAAAAACAGTAACATGAATCACCGGAGACATACATGAAAACCGTGTTGAGTCAAAATGAGCTTCAGTTGCTTTTTCAGACCGTGTTTGCGCCGGGGCCGGAAGACCGGGTTGTCACGTTCCTGGTTGACGTCCCGCCCACGATCGGGGAGGACAGCGAGGATTGGAAGGAGCGCCGGAGGATGGCCATGGAGTGGTGGGCCGACGCGCTCGAATTTCTTCCCGCCTTGGGAATGGAAAAAGCGCAAATCGTGTATTATTCCGGCGTAGGGCGGAACAACGCCGATTTGCCCGATACTGTTTACGAGTGGAAAGGCGACAGCACCGCTCTTTATGCGACCGCGTTGCCCGCGGCTGGGACCCCCCGTCCCCTGGTCGAGGTTCTCGATGAATCGGATATCGTCCTGGCGCCCACGGAGTACTCCGCCACCGCCCCTTTGAAAATGCTGGCGAAGAGACACCGTTTCCGTGGAGCGACCATGCCCGGCTTCCTTCGCTCGATGGTTCCCGCCCTCGGGATCGATTACAAACGCGTGCACGAACGAATCATGAGTTTCAAGCAGCGACTCGACGAGGCGGAATCCATCGATATCACGTTCGAGGCGCGCGGAAGAGAAGCTGCGTTCCACGGCGATCTGCGGTTCAGGACCGCAACGCCGAGCAGCGGCATGTTTCACCAGGCCGGAATCGTGGGTAACCTGCCGTCAGGGGAAACCTACATCGTGCCGTACGAGGGAGAAAAGGAGGGGATCCCGAGCGAATCGTTGGGCGAGATCCCGGTGCAGTTCGGTGATGAGATCGTCGTGTACCGGGTCGAGAACAACGTGGCCGTCGAGGTCATGACGAATGGAGCAAGAAGCGCGGAAGAACAGGATATGCTTGCAAAAGAGCCCGCCTACGGCAACATCGCCGAGATTGGATTTGGCGTGCTGGGCGATTTCGGGATGAACGCCGTCGGATCACTGCTCATGGACGAGAAGCTGGGGCTGCATATCGCCTTCGGTCGCAGCGAGCATTTTGGCGGCATCGTTTCGCCGAAATCCTTCCGCGACCCGAACAACGTCATTCACATCGACCGCGTGTATGTTCCTTCCCTTCAGCCGGACGTTACGGTAAAGTCTGCCGTACTCAATCTCCCGGGGAAATCGGAAGTGATCATGAAAGAGGGACAATGGGTGATTTGAAGGGGAACGCCGTTCAGTGATCAGGCGGTGGCGCCGCCGCACGAGCTTCCCGACCCGGCCGTGCATCCAAAACAGTGGTCTCCAAACACGATCCGGCGGTTGACGACCCGGTCGAAATCGAAATCCAGGATGGTATGCGGGGCGCCGTGGTTGAGGTTCAGGTTCAGCATCTGGTTGAAGTCGCAATCGTAGAGCATCCCGTCGTAGCCCACGCTGATCAACGAGCGGCACATGACGCCCTCGGCGGCGGCGGGATTGAACGACGAGACGAGCTTTTCCATGTACATATCATAATTGTCGGTGCGCTGGAGAAAGTGGAGAAAGCGGGAAATCGGCATGTTGGTGATGGTGAACAGGCGGTTGAAAGTGATTCCATGGCGGCGGTCCAATTCCCGCTTGAAGTCGCGCTCCAGTGATTCCTGAGGCGGCGGCAGGAACGCGCCCACGGGGTTGTACACGAGGTCGATCAACAAGCCCGAATCCTCCCGGCCGTACCCGGCTTTGTTCAACATGCGCAGAGCTTTGATGCTCTTTTCAAACACGCCTTTGCCCCGTTGGCTGTCGGTCTGGAATTCCAGGAAATAGGGCAAGGAACAGACGATCTCTACCGCGTTCCGCGCGTAGAACTCCACAAGGTCCTCGAAGCCCGGTTCAAACAGGACGGTGAGATTGCAACGGACCATGACGTGCTTTCCCAGGGCCTTCGCCGACTCCACGAGGTACCGGAAGTGCGGGTTCAGTTCCGGCGCGCCTCCCGTGATATCCAGTTTTGCAATGGGATGCTTGCGAAGAATGTCGAGGATACGGTCGATGGTCGTCCTGTCCATGATTTCCTTCCTGGTTGGTCCGGCGTCAACGTGGCAATGCTTGCAGGCCTGGTTGCACAACCTGCCCATGTTGACCTGGAGTGTTTCCAGCGAGAGGGGTTTCAGATCGAGATTATATTTCGATAGTACTTCTTCGAAGTGCATTGTTCCTTTCACGCGGATCTGTTGAATCTATTGGTAGTAACGTGTCGTCGTTCCGTTGACGGCAACCTCATAACCGGCTGTATAACGGCGGATACCGGTTACATCATCAGCTTTTCCGCAACGTTGT
>JALUUP010000491.1 GCA_027021285.1 Bacteroidota bacterium
TGGGTTTCTCTGTAAACAATACGAGGGCGGTACTGTCCGGTATTTTTGGACGCAAGAAATCGGAGTTTGTGCGCACGCCGAAATTCCGGATTGAATCGGAAAAAGACCGGTGGACAGGAAAAAAGTACGCGGGGACCGATAGCAAGATGCCGAAAGGCGTCTTCCTGGAAGTTTTTCTCGCCGCCTACTGCTTTTTCGGTGTCGTGGCATCGATCTATTTTCTGGAAATTGCCGCGTTGCCGTTCCAGCTCTTGTTTTTCTTCGGGTTCAGCCTCGTGGGGTGGATGTCCATCCAGCATGCCCGGCTCTCTCGCGTCTATGCTACCTGACCCGGTATGCCGATGGGCGCGAACACGGAGAAACGCGGCGAGTTGAACATCAACTTCCTTCGTGAGCATGTGCAGAGCAATCCCGGTTCGCCCCTGTTTGCCAGGCTCGCCAGTGGATACCTGGAAATGGGAAACCCGGGAGAAGCGCTGAAAGTACTCCTGGAAGGATTGCGAACACACCCGGACTATGTCACGGCGCATTTCGTTCTTGCCAAAACGTACTTGAGTCTTCGACGTTACCGCGACGCCCGGGAAGAACTGAACATGGTTGTGCGGATGTTACCGACATGCGCGCCTGCCTACGAACTCCTGGAGCGGTCGCGCGAACTGGAACTCAACTATCCGCCGGTTGACGTCGTGGAAATCGAGGAAACGCCGGTTCCCGAACCGGGCGAAGAAGTTCCCGACGTGCGCCGAAAAGGACGGAGGAAGAGTGATCAGAAAGATCTGATTCCTGGCGAGGAGTTGTTTACGAAACCGGGCAGCCGTTCTCTCTCTCCACCGACGAAAAAGGACCCGGCCGCGCTGTCAAACGTTGAGTCGATCTCCACGATGCTTGATATCGAGACGTTGGCGACAAGCCTGGAAAATGCACGGATTCCCGTGATCAAGGAATCGGACCTCCTTCCGGCAAGCGAGGAGCCGGAAGAGCCGGAAGTCGATCTGGAAAAGCGCCCGGTCACCGAGACGCTGGCCAAGATTTACATCCAGCAGGAAAAATACAAGGAGGCGATCATCGAGTACGAGCGCCTTATCATGAAAAATCCCGAGCGCGCGGAATACTACCGGTCGAAAATCCGGGAGTTGAAGCGAAAAGAATCCGATACCGGGCCGCTTCCACCTCTCTTCTGACCAGAAATTTCTTTACCAGCATTCGTCGATCAAGATCTTCTCATGCTCGAAATCCCCGCCACCGTTCTCGTCGTTGTCGATTTCCAGGGAAAGCTGGCGCGCATGGTTGATCGCAGCGAAACCGTCCTCCGAAACGCGCAGATCCTGATCCAAGGGGTCAAGCATCTCGATATCCCGATCGTTGCAACAGAACAGTATCCACAGGGTCTCGGCCGCACCGTGGAGGAAATCGCCGTGCATCTCGCTGATATTCCCGTGATCGAAAAAACCGCTTTCAGTTGCTTCGGCTCCACGGCATTCCAGGACCGTCTGGCTTCGTTCAAGCGACGGCAGGTCCTGCTCTGCGGAATTGAAACCCACGTCTGCGTGTTCCAGACCGCGCGCGATCTCCTCGCCCATGATTACGACGTTTACCTTGTCACCGATGCCGTCTCCTCGCGGACGCCGGAAAACCGGCAGCTCGGTATTCATCGCATCGAGAAAATGGGTGGCATCCTGACTTCCGCGGAGATGGCGTTGTTCGAGTTGATGAGAGATTCCACGGCGCATGCTTTCAAAGCCGTTTCAAACCTGGTGAAGTGAGGCCGGGGACTTCTTCGCTTCAGGTTTCCCGTCGTGAAAAGCCGCAGAATGTTTGTACCTTGTAGGGTTATTTTTTGGGTAGCCTGACAAGGAGCGCCGTGGGTACATCATTTCTGGACATACTTCGTGAACGCGTACTCGTCTTCGACGGTGCGACGGGCACGACCCTGCAGGCCATGAATCTTTCCGCGGAAGATTTCGGCGGAGAACGGTACCAGGGATGCAACGAATACCTTGTCCTGTCGAAACCGGAAGTCCAGGAGGAGGTCCACCGGGGTTTTCTGGATGCGGGAGCTGACATAATTGAGACCAATACCTTCGGTGCGACGGACATCGTGCTGGCCGAATACGGTCTCGAAGACCTGGCACGGAAGATAAACATTGCAGCCGCTCGCATCGGCCGCCGCGTCGCTGACGAATACAGCACGGAAGAAAAACCTCGTTTCGTTGCCGGCTCCGTCGGTCCCACCACCAAGCTTCCGTCCCTCGGACATATTTCTTTCGATGAGCTCCATCGGTCGTACACCGAACAGATCAGCGGTTTGATGGAGGGGGGCGCCGATCTCCTGTGCATCGAGACCTGCCAGGATATTTTGCAGACGAAAGCGGCCCTGGTAGCAACAATGGATTGTTTCCGGGAGCTGGGCCGGCGGCTTCCCGTCATTGTTTCCATCACTCTTGAGACGACGGGCACCATGCTCCTGGGCACGGAGATCGCGGCAGCCGTTACGACTCTCGAGCCATATGATATCATTGACGTTTTTGGAATGAACTGCGCAACGGGACCGCAAGAAATGGAAGAGAACCTTCGGTACCTCGCGGACAGTTCTCCGTTTTCGATCTTCCTCATGCCCAATGCGGGTCTTCCAGAGAATGTCGGCGGACAGACGTGTTATAAATTAACGCCGGATGAATTATATGACTGGATGAAACATTACGTGGCGGATTTAGGTGTGCGGATCATCGGGGGGTGCTGCGGCACCACGGCTGAGCACGTCCGCGCCCTTGCGGCCGTGGCAAGCGAAATCGCTCCCGCTCGTCGAAACCCCGTGTTCGTTCCCAGCGTTTCCTCCTTGTTCACGTCCGTTCCCCTGCATCTCGATCCGCCGCCCGTGCTGGTGGGAGAACGATGCAACGCAAACGGCTCGAAGAAGTTCAGGGAACTGCTTCTGGCCGGAGATTATGATTCCATGGTCAACATGGCCAAAGAACAGGTGCGGGAGGGAGCGCACGTTCTCGACGTATGCGTCGCTTACGTGGGGCGGGACGAGGTGCATGACATGACCGAAGTGGTTCGGCGCTTCAATACCGTGGTCAGTGTTCCTCTCTGTTTCGATTCCACCGAATCGAAAGTGATCGAAACCGCGTTGAAACTGTTTGCGGGCCGTGCGATTGTTAATTCCATCAACCTCGAAGACGGCGAAACGAAGGCGCGTGAAATCCTGGCTCTCTGCAAGCGCTTCGGAGCGGCAGTCATTGCGCTGACGATCGATGAAGAGGGCATGGCCAGGACCGCCCGGAGAAAACTCGAGGTGGCCCGCCGCCTGTACGCTCTTGCCGTCGAAGAAATGGGATTGCGGGAGCATGACTTGATCTTCGATCCTCTCACGTTTACACTCGGTTCAGGCGATGAAGAGTTTCGCGCTTCCGCTGTCGAAACCCTGGAAGGAATCCGGTTGGTTAAAAAGGAATTTCCGCGTGCTAAAACCCTGCTTGGCGTCAGCAATGTTTCGTTCGGACTGGCTCCCCGCGCCCGTCACGCGCTGAATTCCGTCTTTCTCCACCATGCCGTGGAAGCGGGTCTGGACATGGCGATTGTTCATGCAAGCAAGATCATGCCGCTCTACCGTATTCCCGAGCACGCACGCCGGCTTTGCGACGATCTCATCTACGACCGGCGCAGGTTCGAAGGTGTGGAGGCCTGAACTTCCGGTACCGTATGAGCGACTCGCCCCAAACTTCTCCCCGAAGACAGAAAGCACCGCCCTGGCTTGTCCTGACAATGTTGGGAATAGTGATCGTGGTCTGGGGCGTGAACATCCCGATTTCGAAAATCCTGCTGGCTTATTTCAAACCCATGAATTTCCAGGTGACCCGGCTGGTCTTATCCACCGTGGCGCTTGGCGTCATCTTCCTTTTTAAGGAAGGAATGCCGCGCTTTTCGGCCGGGGACTGGAGGCAACTGGGAATTCTGACACTGATGATGTACGTGCTTTACCAGATTGCTTTCGTGGAAGGACTGGCTCTCACTCATGCCGTGCACGCTGCAATCATCTTCGCTTCCAGTCCGTTTTTCCTGGTGCTGATGGCGAGGTTCTGGGGCAAGGAACCTGTTCCGCGTTATAAATACGTCATGTTGGTCCTGGGTATTCTCGGTGTTCTCATGGTGGTCCTGGAAGGACGGTTGGACATGGACATTAATCCGGAGATCATCAAGGGGGACATCATCCTGTTCGTGGGAATCACGTGCTGGAACGCTGGTTCCGTGTACCAGAAGGAACTGTTTGAAACACACTCGCCACTGGCCGTGACGACGGTGGGAATGGTTGTCGGCACGCTGGTCCTCTTCTTCCTCAATTTTTCTGATGTGCGTTTTGCTACGATCATCGAGCTGCCACAAAACGAATTCCTGCTCTACCTTTTTACCGCCTTCATGCCCGTCGCCTTTGGAATTTATTTCTGGAACTGGGCAGTGGACAACATCGGCGCCGCCCGGAGCGGTATCCTGGCTACGCTGGCCCCGGTAATCGGGGTGATCTCGTCGCCGTTCATCGCCGGGGAACGACTTCTTCTGGTGCAGATCGTGGGCACCGCTGTTACGTTTGCCGCGGTGTATCTCGCCGAGGACGACCGCGTGTTCATGGCGTTATGCAGGTACTTCCGGAACCGGTTTCGGAGTGGAACACGCGCCTGAGCGGGAAGAACTTCTCGCCGGTAAAGAAAAAAGAAGAATCGTGTCAGCTTCCGGAAATCGTGAGGCGAATTTCGAGACCGCCCTCGTGGATGGTTGTCCCGGGAATGCGTGAACCCGCCAGGTCGTCCGGGCTGGTTCGCTGGTATCGGTAGAAGAGCGATCCCGTTACACGGCGGCTCAACACGTACCTGATACGGGGTTCGAGTGTCGTGCGTGTCGTCCCTTCACGCGGTGTGCCGCCCTTGTCCAATTCCTTGATATCGAAAATAAGCTGTGAATTGTTCTGGCGGCTGAAAGAAACAGTGACTTCGAGATCGTTCTTCAGGCGCAGTCCCAGCATGGGCACCTCGAATCCGGTCTTGCGGTAGGACAGGGACGCGGTGAATTCGTTGGTGCTCGTCTGGACGATGTTGTTCGACGACGTGTTGAGTTCGATCGTATTCTGTTTACCCCAGCGCGTGGTCAACGATAAATCGCCCTTCCATAGTTTTTGGAACGACATGCTGACACCGAGAAACGGTTGGAAATTTTGCGTCACCCGCTTGGATTCCGTGATGATCCCTCCATCCTGGTTGTTGCGGATCCGGGTTTCTATCGTGGAAGTGTACCGATGTTCTATGGAAAGACGCTTGACCAGATCCTCGAAGATCGGCAACTTTTCCAGGCCGTCCCATTTGAAAGCCCAATTCAGCCGGGGAAGCGGGATACCCGCGAGATCGGAGAAAAACGGTACGACTTCCAGGCCCTGCTCGAACGCCTCGGCCAACAGCTCGGACTCGTTCGCGCCGGGATTTTCGGCTTTCAGCGTTTCGTACTTGCGGTTGACTGCCTCGATGTTCGTCCCGAACGCACTGAAAAATATCCAGTCCGGCATGGACATGAACGAACGCCGCGAGTTCCCGGTGATGGTCACCGTGTTTATCGACTGGCGGCCGAGCGAATCCGTCGAAATCTGGTAGTTCTTGTTGATATCCCAGCCCATGTCCCACGTGAGGTCCAGCTTTGCGCCTTCCCACAGCTTTCGTTGCGTCCTGATGCTGACGGTGTTGTTCTGCCGGAAATCATCGATGAACTGGGCGGTAATCCCCCTGCCACTGGGTATGCGGTACCCGCGGCGGTAGTTCTCGATACCGATAAATGGAAAGCTGGATTTGAAGGCAATACGTCCACTGAGTGGATTGGGGTCGCTGATCAGCCCGAGTTGGTAGAGTTGGCTTGGACCTCGCGAGGGATCGCCGGGATTACCAAACAACGGCGGCGATGTCCAGAACTGTAGGAATCCCGTTTCCCCGACAACGCCCCCGACTTGCGAATTCGTGCTCTGCTGGAACTGGAACTGGATGTTGTCATAATCCAGGAATGGAGCTTTGATGAGCCATTTTGCAGCGCCCGCGAGAATCTTGCCGGGATTGATGGAAAAGCCGCCGCCCTCGGGTTGAAG
>JALUUP010000492.1 GCA_027021285.1 Bacteroidota bacterium
CGGCGTTTCAACGCACGGAGACCGGCGCGAGGATGTCGCACCGGCCGTTGGTTACGGTGCAGGTATGTCGTTGGTTGCTTTCCATGAATCCACCCGTTATGTTTTGCCAATGTAGGGAAAAACCCGCGCGGAAACTGTCGGCTTCGATACAGTGGAAAAATCGCACTGACAGTCAACCGGGATCGAACGGCAGTCGAATTCAATTGGAATCGCTTATGGGTAGCATGGTTCGCGTTTGCATGATCATGATAATACTGGGGATGATGACCGAAGCGCAGACAGTCCGCCCCGTCCGCGACGACGTGGGCTTCTGCTGGGACGCCCGCCAGATGGAGCGCCTCGTTTCCTACCTGGCAAAACACGAAGAGACAACGGCGCCGGCGGGAAGTCTCGTGGCCGGCATTTCCCCCCACGACGATTACCTGTACGCGGCCCGCGTGTACTATCCCCTTTACCGGAAACTGCGGGCGAAAGAGGTCGTGGTGTTCGGGGTGACGCACGGCACGGTGCGGAGAAAAATCGGCGATCCGAAAGGCATCGTCATTCTCGACGACTTTGCACGGTGGACCGGCGTGGCGAAACCCGTGGAAATTTCGCCTCTGCGGGAATACATCAAGGCGCGGCTCGATTCCGGCTACTTTCGCGTGGACGATACGGCCCACGTGTACGAGCACTCCATCGAGGCGCTGGTGCCGTTCGTGCAGTACTTCAACCCGGACTTCAGGCTGACTCCGATCATGGTCACCGCGATGCCCTTCGAGAAAATGGACGAGATCGCGGAAGCGCTTTCACGAATCATCGCCGGATACATGAGGGAACAGCGCCTCGCGCCGGGCAAGGATATCGTGTTCCTGATGTCGTGCGACGCGAACCATTACGGGCGCGACTTCAACAACGCTCCCTTCGGAGAAGACGCGGAGGCGCACCGGAAGGCCACGGAACAGGACGTGCGTATCGTTCGCTCGTACCTGACCGGTCCCATGACGGAAGATATGATCAGGAAGCTGACCCGTGATATGAAGCGCGTGCTCTGGTGCGGCCGTTACTCCGTTCCGTTCGGTATGCTGACGGCGATCAAGACCATACGGGAAGTCGCGGGCAAAAAGCTGAACGGAACCCTGCTCCGCTACTCCGACACATACACGGAAGGAGTACTGCCTCTCAAGGGAACGGGAATGGGGACCACCGCGCCGTTTTCGCTGAAGCACTGGGTGGGGTTCTTCTCGGCGGGATATTTCGTTGAGTGATTGAATGAGCATCGTGCGCGGTTTCCTGGAGGGGCGCACATGCGCGTCCCGGAGGATGAGACCGGCAAGCATCGAAACAAGAATGGTGTCGCGTCCCGGTTTCTGGCGCAACCCTCATGGTATTCCGGCGTATGGCTCTGGGAGTATGATGACAAGTCGTTTACATGTGGTTCTTTCAATTATTCTGGCAGGCGTCTCGCTGCTTGCGTGCAGCGGTCCCGTGCCGGGAAACGGCTCTCGTGCCGAAGAAATGGATTGGTACGCGAGTTCAAGCGCGGGCGGCGATATCTCCGATCAACTGGAGCGCGTCGGTGAATCCGTCCGGCGTGTGAACAGTATCGCGTATTACCGGCATTATGTTTTCATTCCCGGTTCGCGGGTCACGCGGAAAGACATTGGTGCGGCTATTCGCGACGCCCTGGTCGATACGGTGTTCTACCTGAACAGCACTGCCTCCGGAACGGCGACGGTCCTGGAAAGCGACAAGCGAAAGGTGGCGCTTCTCACAAGCGCGCACATCCTTGACTTTCCGGACACGTTGATATCCTTTGCCCGCGACGCACACGGCGATTCCTTCGTTCGGGGCGCCTCCGTGAAGATGAGGCAGGTGAACTACGTCGCCGATTTTCCCGAAGGCGGAGAAATGGAAATTCTCGCAATCGACTCAGACCGGGACCTCGCGTTGCTGGGTAAGACGTTTCACAGGGCGCCGGAGCAACCGATTTCCCGGTTTCCCTTTCGTATAGGAAACGCGGGCATGCTGAGATGGGGCACGTTCGTGTACCTGATGGGTTTCCCCATGGGGCACAAGGTCGTGACCTCGGGACTTGTCAGCGATCCCGGACGCGATCCCGATCAGTCCTTTCTCGTCGATGCCGTGTTTCAGCGCGGTTTCAGCGGCGGGATCATCCTGGCGTGGAGAAATAATAGATCAGTTTTTGAACTTGTCGGGCTGGTCAAGTCTGTTCCCTACGAGCCGGTGTATTACCTTGCGCCCGCCGTGCCTGACAGTGGAGAACCGGAAGCGGGGTCGCTTTACCGGGGGGATATCTACGTGCGGAAACGGTCCGAGCTGAAAGTCGGGCTCGTCTATACCGTGTCGAGCACGGCGATACGATCATTCATCGACGAGAACCGCGCCCGCCTCCTGAAAAAGGGATATTCTCTCTCCGCGAGAGATGAAGAGCCCGGAAAGGAATGATTCGTTGCGGGCGGGGTGAAGGTCGTGCGCACGGCGAGCGGTCTTTGTCCCTCCATGCCGCGGTTGACGCTGCTTTGCATTTATTGAGTCATAATCCTACCTTGTTTTGGATTAACCACATCATCAAGGAGGTTCTCCTATGCGAACGGCAGCGCTTCCAATATGTCTTCTTCTTTCGTGGACGTTGTCCGTATCCGCGGCGGTGTACCATGTTTCTCCCGGCGGTGACGACAACAACCCGGGGACGGAGCAGCTTCCCTGGGCGACGATCCAGCGCGGCGCGGACGCGGCTGTGGCGGGCGACACGGTGTACATCCACGGCGGCACGTACCACGAGGGCGCTATCACTCCCGCCCATTCAGGCTCCGCCGGCGGGGGCTGGATCGTGTTCTCCGCCTGGACCGGCGAGCGGCCGTTGATCGATGGTTCAGGCAGCGAAAGCTCCACCGGCATTATTCTCTCCCGTAATTCTTATATCGAGCTGCGGGGACTCGTGGTGGCCAATTTTTCGGATACCGGGATCTGGATCGAGTTCAGCGACCACGTCCGGTTGATCGACTGCGTTGTGCGCGATGTGATGTACGGTATCGGGGTATCCTACGGCTCCCATGATTTCGAGCTGCGAGGCGTGGAGATCTACAATTTCGATTTGTACGGGTTCGACGCCTCCCCCGGCGACGGACTGCCCTGCTACAACGGGTATTTCTTCCGGTGCAAGGCGTACGCCGGGAACGACCGCCAGCAGAACGTGGACGGCTTCGCTCTCGGTCATGGCGACCAGTACGGTTTCGTCTTCGAGCAGTGCGAGGTGTACGACGTGTTCGACGGCTTCGATATCAGCGCCCGCGAAACGACGCTGAACCGATGCGCGGCCCGCGACTGCTGGAACGGGGGTTACAAGTTATGGCAGAACGACATCCGCCTCGTCAACTGTCTCGCGTTCCGCAACGCCGTTACCAACGTGGAACTGGACTGGAGCGGCACACCCAAGAGGGTTACCCTTCAAAACTGCACTTTCCACGACGCGGGAACGTTCAACGTGTGGGTGGAGAATTCAGCGGACTCACTGTTCATGACGAACTGCATCCTGTCCGGAGGAGACAACATCGGGTTGTGTTTCGAACAGCGGGATGTGCGCCGGTACCGCGGGGACTACAATCTTTTCCACAACGACAACGCGGCCCGGGCCGTCACGGTGGGATACGAGGATGAATTCTCGCTCGACGATGTGCGCACGGGAGCATGGAAGGCGTACTGCGGCCGGGATGTGCATTCCAGGACGGTCGCCGGCGCGACGCAAATCTTCAAGGACGCGATGCAATACAACCTGCGCCTGTTCAAGACAAGCGCGGCCGTGGACCATGGAACCCCACAAGGCGCTCCGCCGGAGGATTACGACGGCAACCCGCGGCCGAAGGGCGCGGGATACGACATCGGCGCGTTCGAGTGGCAGGGAGAAACCACGGATGTGGCGCGCAAACGAGTTGGTCACGATCGAGACTTCCTCCGGGTGGAGATCTTTCCCCAGCCCGCCCGCGGTCGCGTGGAGTTGAGAATCATTGCCGCTGTTTCGGGCAGTGTAGAGGCCGCCATTTTTGATGTGACGGGAAGACAAGTCGCCGCGTTCCGCCACCGGGTGGTCAGCGACAAGGAGTTTTCGTTTTTCTGGGATGGCGCGGGAAGCGAAGGAAGAAGCGCCCCGCCGGGCGTGTATTTCTGCACTGTGGCGACGGAGAGAGGAGCGGTGGTAAAAGCGTTCGTGTTCAGCTCGTTTTGACCGGCGCCGGTGACAACCGCTTCTGCTTCAGTTCTGTAATTTTTAGTAACGGGTACTTCAACTCCAGAGCATTTTTCTTGACTTTCCCGATCCCATTCCCTACTATCATGACGTATCCCCGCCTGAAATTCGAGATATAGGAGTGAGAAGATGAAGAGAGTGATTCTGGTTTCGATGTTGATATTGGCTTGTGGCGCTACTGCGCAGGCGCAGTGGGAACGTCTCCCGCTCTACTCCGGGCACGCGGATTACCTGGTGCAGAACAAATACAAGCCCAACGAGGTTTTCGCGGTGATAAAACGGGGTGGGATTTACGGCAGCACGGATTACGGCGACACCTGGCGCGCTATTGTTGATGATAAGGAGCAACTGGGTTGGGCGACAGACATCACTTCTTTCGAAGTCGCGATGAACGGAGATTACCTGGTGTATGCTGACAATTCTCTTTGGAAGTCTTCAAATAAAGGTGTGAATTGGGACAGGATTTTGGGAAAATTTGCGAACATAAGAGGTTCTGTGCAATCACATAGAGACGGTACGCTTTTTCTGTATTCTGCCGGGCGTGGTTTTCTCTTGAAAAGTCATGATAATGCAATAACGTGGGATACTTTAAAGTTCGGTTTTCCGCTCAGTTTTGGAATGTATGATTATTATGTAGACCCCGACAGTTCAAAAATTATATTCCTTCTTGGTAGCTCTGGGGCATTTCGAATGAGTAGAGATGGGGGAATCACATGGCAGGATATTCATTTTGTAAACGATATTGGGAATCTTGAAAATATGATTCGTTATCGAAATCAAGATACGCTCGTGTATGGTATATGGTTTTCCAAAGTAATAAACCGCGGTGATCAATATGAATATGATTATTATGAGAGCATTGATAGTGGCCGAGTGTGGTCGAAAAAAACAAAATACCCAATAGTCTACCCACTCGCGTACACCCCAAACGCTGTGTATTCCGATTCTCTGGGGATGTATTTGAAAACAATAGTTACCAGTCTATATAAATGCACCGATGGTGGTGCAAACACTATTTTGCTACCGGATTTACATATATGGGATTTTTCAAAACCGAAAAGTGCAATACTAGGAAGCATCTTGGTCGATGGATTGAAGGAATCGAATGATACGGGTACTACATGGATAACATTCAAAGGCTCCAGACAATTTCCGGGTTTTTCTGGAATCGATTTCTGCTTTCTGTCAACAGATACGATGTTCGCAGCAACGCACGAGATTTATTACGCAGAAGGGAAACCTAAAACTGTGGCTTTGTTGATGCAATCAAATGATGGTGGCGAGCATTGGTTCGATCTTATCAAAACAGAAAATATCGGCGCACTGAGGTCGAATTCTGTTAGGGGATCGAAATATTATTTCATTTCCGACTCTCACTCGCTCGTCTGTGGCAAACCCGGTCAAACGATTCCTGATACGCTCCTGACCACCGTGGGAGATATGGTTCAGTTCGAAATATCGAAGCCATATCCCATGGATATGTACGTCATGGTCAACCAGAATGGCGGTTTCAGTTATTTTTTCACAACTGACGCCGGCGCAACGTGGACGCGCCTGCCGGTCCCTCCGTATTTGTATGACGAGGTTGTTCTCTATCCATCCTTGATCGAACGCGGGAAATTCTTTGCCGTTACTCATTCACCGAATCCGCTTGATATTTACGGCCTGGGCCTATGGATTGTACAGAATTACGGCGAACGATGGGAACTGACATGGAGTACCCCGGATTTGTTCGGTTCCCTAATACGTTTAACAGGGAATGATAAAATATTCAACGTATCATTAAACAAATTCTCATCAGATGATGGTCGGACCTGGGTTACAGATACGACCGGCATGGAGGGAAACGACTGGTCGGATTTTGTACATA
>JALUUP010000493.1 GCA_027021285.1 Bacteroidota bacterium
CCACAATTCCTTTCCATCGACATCGTAGATGCGCATCGTCATGACCCGGTTTTTCCTGGGCCCGGTCACTTCCAGGATGGCGAAATTCTGTTCCCCAACCAGTGTTCCCGGAACGCGCAAGTAATTGGCCTCCTTGCTTGCATCGTGCGAGCCCGAGGTCAAGGGAGAAACCGTGAGGTCGTACAAGGTGTAGCTGTTTGCCCGCGGGAGAGCGGTCAATTCCGTATGATGCCGGTCTCCCGTCAGGAAGAGCACGCCTCGCACCCCTTCCTTCGAGATCGCCTCGAGGAGGCGGTTCCGCTCTTCCGCGTATGTGGCGTAGTTCTCGTACTTGGCGACGGGATTCAAGACCTGCCCGCCGATGGCAATGATCTTGAACGTGGCCTGGCTGGAAACCAGGGCGTTGATCAACCATTCGAGTTGTTCCTCGCCAAGAATGGTGCGCGGACCCGTCCGGCGGCGGTTCGGCGTCCGGTAGTACCTGTCGTCGAGAAGAAAAAACTGGACGTCGCTCCATTGAAACGTGGTCGTGATCCCGGGTTTTCCATTCACACCAAACGAGGGATTTCCCCAAAACAACTTGAACGCCTTCAGGGTCATGTCCTTGTTCCACAATCCCCGGTCGCTGTTGTTCGGGCCGAAGTCGTGGTCGTCCCAGATGGCGTAATTGTGAACCAATCCGAGGAGAGGCTGCATTTCCGGGATCGACCGGTCGTGTGTGTAACGATAGGTGATCCCCGTCCAGGTATTCCAATCCGGTTCCCGCAGGTACACGTTGTCGCCGAGCCACAACATCATATCCGGACGCTTTTCGTACATGCTGGTGAAAATCTTGTAATCACCGCCGTACGGTTTGCCGGGACGGTCATACGGACGATCGTTAATGTAGGCGCAACTGCCGACCGCGATTTTCACCGGAGGCGGGTCCGTGCGCCACTGCCACAGAACCTGCGTCTGGAACTTCAACGGATACGGGCGTTCAACCAGGTTTCCGTTGATATAGAGTTCGTACTCGTACCGCTTGCCCGGCTCGACCGTATCGGCGACAAGCTTTGCCGTAAACGCTTCTTCCTTCCGGGTCTTGACTCGATCGGTAACGTGAAATTCTCCGGGATTTCCCGCTTCCCAGTACCGGATATGAACTTCCGCGGGCTCTTTTGTTTGCACCCAGAGGAGAACTTCTCTCATCTCCGAGAAGCATACCATTGGACCGCACTGGAGCAGATCCGGTTGAGCCGAAGCCACTACCCCGGTGGCCGACAGGAGACAGAGCAGGTAGAGAATGCGCTTGATGTTCATGGACGATTGGTACAATTGTGAAAAGAAATGTGAAACGTTTCGAATCTATTCTTCTTTGCGAAGGTTTTTCATCTCGCTCTGCGTACGCGCTTTTACGCGCAGGTCCACGTCGCGGTCGAACTCGTCCACGATTTCACCGACCACGACTTCAAGAACGTCTTCGAGCGACACGACCCCGGCGGTACCGCCGTATTCATCAACGACGACCGCCAGGTGCTCGCGGTCTTTCTGAAACAAGGTCAGAAGATCGGCGGCCTTCGCCGTTTCCGGCACAAACGAGAGCTCCTTTTGCAGAGACCGGATGGGCATATCTCCCTTCCCTTCGATGCTTGCAAACAGGATATCCCTGAGGTACACTACACCGATGATGTCATCCATGTCGTCCCGGTACAACGGGATGCGACTATAGGGTTTGTCCCGCACCTGTTCCAGGGCGTCCTTGATCAGGGTCTCCGCCTGGAAGGCGAATACCACGGTTCTGGGGGTCATGATCTGGGAGGCCGTGGTATCGTTCAGGCTGAAGATGCGGGAAATCAACCGCAACTCGTGTTCATCGATGTTGCCCCGGAGCTTCCCAAGGCGCGTGAGAAACGTAATATCATCTTCGGTGATGGCCGGTTGGATCGTTTCTCCCTTGGTCAGGGGACGAAGGATGAAATCGATAACATAGATCAGCGGTTGCAACAGGATTGTAAGGTTCAGAACCGTGCGGGCGAAGAACAGGGATACTTTCAGGGCGTTACGCTCGCCGATCGTCTTGGGAGTGATTTCGGCGAAGAGAATGATCATAAACGTCAACACACCGGAGAATATCCCGATACCGACGGAATCAAACACGCGTTGCGAGAGAAGCCCGATGAGAAAAGCGCCGCCGATGTTGGAGATGTTGTTGAGAATGACGATGGCTGAAATCGACCGGTGAATATCCTGTTTAATCTTAAGCAACGTCTTTGCCTTGCGTAATCCTTCGTCCGCCAGCTTTTCCACAGCGTGCTCGGAAGTGGAAAAAAGCGCGGCTTCCACGAAGGAAGAAAGGAAGGAAAGGACAAGAACAACCGCCGTGATGATGATCAGCATTTCCATGATGTCACCACGCTCGTTTGTTGTTCGATGTAGATGAAGGATCGTCCATCAGGCCGAGGATTCCCGTGGAGAGGATTTATTCGTGAACAGGCAGCGCGCATGCTTGGGATGGAACGCCCGGGCTTTGCGACACCAAACCGCCACTTCGCGCCTGCAAGCGCCCGCTGCGTCAGGGTCTCCGAAATCGGCATACCGGCAAGAAAAATCACAGAAGAGGGGAAAATTTTCCTTCTCTTTGCCGACTTGCTGTTTTGTTTTCTTCGTCAATGTATCACCTGCATTTCAACTCGTATCGCAACTGTGGCGGAAAACATTCTCCCATGTTAAATTGAGACGATTCATAATAGAAAACAACTTCACGCATCGCCTTTGCTTTGCCGTCATTACTCATGATCCGGATTCTTTCATTCTTCCCGCGATCACGCACAACCCCACCGTCGTCCACAGGAGAACGAGTATCTCGTGATCTCCGAAGTTATATTCCGCCAGGCCCGCAACCAGGAACCCGATAAATGCCGCCAGGGCGCCAAGGGCAATCGTACCGCGAGTATCCCGCCGGAAGCGACGCCAGAGATTCCATTCCATTTTTCCGATCATGAAGAACATGAAAAGCACCGCGGCCGCCCCCAGCGCGCCGTGCGTCGCCAGGATATGAACGTAGGTGTTATGCAAGTGGCATCCTTCGGCCGGGTCCTTTGGGTGGGGAACGTACCGCCGATAGATCTCGCACATGTGCGCATCGCCCACGCCTGTCAAGGGATAATCCATCCATATCTGGAACCCCGTCCGAATCATGCGAATCCGGCTCATGTTGCTGCCCACCGTCGCGGTTTCCTGCGCCGCTTCCGTCGAGGTCGTGAACATGTGGGTCACGCGTTCCATGAGCTTGGGTGGCGCGGCAAGGAAGAACACCAGCAGGATCGCGGCCAGCACGGCAATGGCGCTCCGGTATTCGAGGATACCGATCACCACCAGCCCAACGAGGAAGCCCAGCCAGGCGCTGCGGGTCTCGGTGAGAACCAGGGAAAACACGATGGGAAGAAGCCCGGCAAGCCAACCCGACCGCTCACGGACGGACATTCCCGGTTTCAATGCCAGCGGAATAAACAGCAGGAGCAGCATCATTTTCATCCCGGCCGACGTCATGTAATGCTGGAAAATCGCGAGGCGGTCCTGGGCTTCGAGATAGAACAGGATAATCTCGATGATGGAAAAGACCGCGGCCGCCAGCAAAAGCACGCGCAGAAAACGAAGAACCGTTGCCTTGTCCGGGAAAGCAACCGGGATGAAATACACGACGGCGATTAAAAGCACGCGGCGGGAATTGTGAAAGGCTTCGCCGGGATAGAGCGCAAAGATGCACATGAGCAACACGGCCAGGAGATACAGCGCGAACGACAGCTCCAGGCCGGTCCGCGCGATGATGTCTCGATCCCGGTAGGCCATGGCCAGAAAGAGCACGCAGGCAACCGCGAAGGCAATCGAGGACAGGGCGATCGACACCAGCATGCCCGCCACCTGGACCGCTACCGCCACGGCAAAAGCGCGCCGGAGCCAGGAAGGAACGGATGTTGAATCTGCTGCGATTTCAGTCATTTATAAAGATGATCATTACCTGCTAAACCGGCTTCCGGAGGATACCCGGCATGATGGAGTGAAATGTATTTTCACAGTAGGCCATCACGTTCTTGAAAACTGCATATCATGGAGACGTCTGTATAGGCCGTCGGTTTTTTTCATCAATTCCTCGTGCCGACCGGTCTCGACGATTCTACCCCTGTCCAACACGTAGATCCTGTCAGCGCGCCGGATGGTGGAGAGCCGGTGCGCAATAACAACACTCGTTCTTCCCTGCATAAGGTTTTCGATCGCTTCCTGGACAAGTTGTTCGGATTCCGTATCCAGAGAACTGGTTGCTTCATCCAGAATGAGGATCGGCGGATTCTTCAGTATCGCCCGTGCGATGGAAATGCGCTGGCGCTCCCCGCCTGAAATCTTTACGCCCCGGTCGCCGATAACAGTATCGTAGCCCTTGGGAAAGGCGGTGATGAAGTCGTGGGCGTTGGCCGCCCGCGCAGCCCGCTCCAGTTCTTCCTGCGAGATATCCGTGATCCCATACGCGATGTTGTTGCGCACCGTGTCATTGAAAAGGATTGTTTCTTGCGTGACGATACCCATTTGGCTACGCAGCGAGTCGATACGTATCTGCCGCACATCCATCCCATCGATCGTGATGGAGCCTTTGACGACGTCGTAGAAACGCGGGATGAGATCAACGAGCGTTGATTTCCCCGCCCCGCTGGGCCCGACGATTGCCACGACCTCGCCCACCTTGATAACCATGTTGATCTCCCGAAGAACGTAATCACTCGTGTCGTACTTGAAAGCCACGTCGTGAAATTCAATACTGTCCCGGAAGGTTTTCAACTCAACAGCATCAGGCGCGTCCATAATGCGGGGCTGAATATCAAGGAGCTCGAAGACGCGCTTCGCGCCCGCCATTCCTTCACCGAGGCTGCCGAACATCTGCCCGAAAAACTTCATCGGCTGAAGCATCTGCAGCATGGCAAAGATGTACGCCACGAAAACCCCCGGGGGAATGCCGGAATTGCCCGAAAAGATGAGCGATCCCATGAACCACAGGATAACAACGACCACCAGCACGCTTATGAACTCCGTCAGCGGCGAGCTCAGCTCCCGCCTGCGCACGATGCGCACGAACGTCCGGTAATATCGCTCGTTGAAAGCCTTGAACTTGTTTATCTCGAATTTCTCCATGCAGAACGCTTTGACGATCCGCATTCCGGCAAGGGTTTCGTCCAGGATGGCCGTGAGGTCGGCCATGGTTTCCTGAAGACGGGTGCTTTCGCGTTTCAGGTAATCGGCGATACGCGCCAACATCAAGCCGGTGAGAGGAATAACCAGGATAACGATGAGCGTGAGCTGCCAGTTGACGATGAAGAGAAATGCCAGGTAGAAAAGAATCTGGGGCGGATCTCGAAACAAGCTGTTGATGACGGCGATAACGGTGTCGTTGACGATCCTCACATCGTTGGTAATGCGGGACATCAGAGTTCCTTTGCGCGCTTCCGTGAAATAGGAAAGCGAGAGGCGATGAAGATGCTCGTAAAGGTCCCGGCGCAGGTCGCGGATAATTCCCTGTTCCGCCGTGGCCATGACATATGTCTGAAGGTACCGGAAGAAATTCTTGAAGAAGAAACTGCCCAGGATAAGAAGGCATATGTACCGAAGCGCATCGAGCCGCGGCATGGAGTTGATCCAGTTGTTCATGTACGCGAGGGCAGCTTCCTTGAAATTGTTCAACGTCACCGGGTCCGGAACAGGAGTCGCCGCGGCGGGTACGGCGGTGAAGAGAACATTGATGAGCGGGATGACGAGCACCACCGCCACCATGTTGAAGATGACGAACAGCATCATGAAAAACGACGCGACGCCAAGATGGAGGCGGTAGGGAAAAATATACCGTGTGATTCGCCAAAAAGATTTCATTAGCCGAGCTTTGCGCTCATCATGCATGAAGAGCGCTACGCAAGATACAAAGTACCTTTTTATTATTCATCATGAGACGCGCCGGCCCGCCCCGCATTTTCTTTCTTTCGTCGTCATCATTCCAATAAGGCGAATTTTTGCACTTCACCGGCGAGCTTTTTCTCATTGAAAAACCAAAAAATACCTGTATAATACAAGGTTGTGATT
>JALUUP010000494.1 GCA_027021285.1 Bacteroidota bacterium
GGGCGACCAGGGGCGCCAGCAGGCACAAGCCGAAGACGAGGCCCGGGATTGCGCGGTATGTCAGCCTGCTTTTCGTTGTTGTCTCCTGGAAAGCCGGATCAGCTTGTTTGTCCATTTCTCGATCCCGGTGGAAGACACGGCACTACAAATATACGCACCTGCATCAAATCAATGGAAGGTCACAGGTTGGAGACAATTTCACACAGGAGCCGGGAGAAGCGTGGCAGAAGCAACCGCGCCTGGTCCTTGACATCCTCGTGTGTCAGGATTGTCGGTACGGTGGAGGCGACGTTCGTGATCGCGGAAATGGCAACCGTCTTCAGCCCGCGTTTCCATGCGGTGTGAATTTCCGGGAGGGTGCTCATACCGACGGCGTCCGCACCGGAGCGTCGGAGGAAACGGATCTCCGCCCGGGTTTCATACGTCGGTCCCGTAACGAACGCGTATGTCCCTTGTCGTATCGGCAGACCGTTCCTCGCCGCGAGGTTTCGAACAACATCGGCCAGCTCCTGGTCTATGAGAGACCCGGAGAACCCGGTGCGGGGCGCGGAAGAAGGGGTGGCGGGAACATGCCAGCGCCTGGGCAATGGAAAAGGTATCAGCAGGTCGCGGATCAGCATCAGGTCCCCCGGGTCAAGAAGAGGATTGATTCCTCCGGCGGCGTTGGTCGAGATGAGGATCCCCGCACCTGTTTCCACGGCGATAAAAGCGGGCAGACTCGCTTCTGTCCACGTGTGCCCTTCGTACAAATGAATCCTTCCCTGGAATGCGAGAACGTTTTTCCCACAGTACGAGCCGAAAAGGATGTTGCCGGCGTGCCCGCTCACGGAAATCGCCGGGAAACCGGGAATGTCGGACGTCGGAAGGACGGAAAGGGCGGTGAAATCCTCCACGACGGCTCCCAGGCCGGAACCGAAAACCACGGCAATCTCAGGCGTGCCGGGCAGCCACCTTGCGACCGTGTCGAGGATGGATTTCATGTCAGTTTCCGACAAGTATGCCGGCCAACGTTGCTGTCAGGAGAGTTGTGAGTACGCCGCCGAACACCGCCTTCAGGCCCAATTGGGAAAGATCGGTCTGGCGGTTGGGAGCCAGGGGGCTGATACCTCCGATCTGAATGGCGATGGAGGAAAAGTTTGCGAAACCACACAGGGCGAACGTGGCCATCGTGATGGCTTTTTCCGAAACCAGGACACCGTTCCGGATCATTTCCGACATTTCGAGATACGCGACGAACTCGTTCAGGACGACCTTGGTGCCGACCAGGCTTCCCACCTGGAAGGATTCCTGCCAGGGCACGCCGATTCCGTAAGCGACGAATTGGAGCACGAGGCCGAAAATCAGTTCGAGACTCAGCGGCTTTCCGAATGCCTCGATGCAGATGGCATTGAGGCCGGTCAATCCGCCCACGTATCCGAGAACGAAGTTGATCAGGGCGATGAAAGCGATGAAAGCGATGAGCATGGCTCCAACGTTGAGCGCCAGTTTCAAACCGTCCGCGGCTCCCGAAGCGGCGGCGTCGATGACATTGGCGGCGTTTTTGATCCTGGGAATGTGCACTGTGCCGCGCGTCTTGGGCTCGCCCGTTTCCGGGTACAGTATCTTGGAGATGATCAGCGCGCCGGGCGCCGCCATGATACTGGCTCCGAGCAGTTGTCCGGCGAACTTCACCTGGGCCGCGTTCATGCTGAGGCCGTGAAGCTCCGAGTACGAATAGCTGAGCATTTGCACGTACGCCGCCATCACGCCTCCGGCTATGGTTGCCATGCCTCCGGTCATGACCGTGAGAAGTTCGGATCGCGTGAGATCGGGCAGGAACGGGCGAATAAGCAGCGGCGCTTCGGTCTGGCCGACGAAGACGTTTGCGGCGTTGGAAAGCGATTCCGCTCCCGAGGTGCCGAGAAGGCGCGTCATGATCCAGGCGAATGCCTGCACGATCTTCTGCATGATGCCGAGGTAGTACATCACCGACATGAGCGAGGCGAAGAAAATAATGGTGGGGAGGACCTGGAAGGCGAAGAAAAAGCCGAGGGAATCCTTGAAGCCGGGGCTGATGGAGAGATTGCCGAACACGAACTTGGCGCCCTCGAACGTGAAATTCAGCACCTTGACGAAGACACGGCTGGCAACCACGAACGACAACTTCGGCCAACCGAGCGGCGACCAAAGCTGGGCCAGGGAATCACCGCGCAGGACCAGCACGGCGAACAATATCTGCAATCCCAGTCCCCCGAGGACCAGCCGTATGCTGACGCGTTTCCTGTTGTTGGAAAAGGCATAGGCGATTCCGAGAATCAGCAACAGCCCCAGTATGCCGCGAAGCAATGATTCGAGCGTCATGGCGAGCCCGTGAACGGTGTGAAGCACTTGCGGCACCGGGCCTCGTACAGTCCTTTCGCCCCGACCAGGACGCGTTCCTTGCCTCCGCTGATGCGCTGTGTGCGGTTGGCGGGATTGCCGCATACCATGCAGATGGCCAGGGTTTTGGTGATATACTCGGCCACCGCGAGGAGTTGCGGCATCGGTTCGAAGGGGTTGCCAAGGTAGTCCTGGTCGAGCCCGGCCACGATGACCCGTTTCCCCGTGTTCGCCAGGTCCTGGCAAATATCCACCAGCGATTCATCGAAAAACTGGGCTTCGTCGATCGCAATCACGTGGGCGTCGGTGGATTGCGCCGGTATCTCGGAAGCGTGTTCGATGACGACGGAAGGAAGCGACTGGTCGCTGTGCGAGACGATGTATTCTTCCGCGTATCGCTTGTCTATCGAGGGTTTGAAGATCGCGACGTTGAGCCTGGCGATTTCCGCCCGTCGTACCCGGCGGATGAGTTCTTCTGTCTTGCCGCTGAACATGCTGCCGCAAATGACCTCGATCCAACCGGTTTCGCGTGGTTGGTTACTGGGAGATGTTTCCATGTGGGAATGATGTCGGTAAAAACGGTTTCGGGTACAGGGTTTCCAGGGTCGTCCTGCTGAATGATCCGTCGTCTCTGCCAAGAATGATTTCCAGGTTCGGGTTGAAATCGGCCAACGCCTGGCGGCAGGCGCCACAGGGAGGTGTTTCCGTGGCGTCGGAGACGATGGCGACGGCCACGAAGTCCTTTATTCCCTTGGAGACGGCAGCGAACAATGCCGCGCGTTCGGCGCAACACGTCAGTGAAAACGAGCTTATTTCCACGTTACAGCCGGTGGTAACTGTGCCGTCCCGGGCGAGAAGAGCCGCACCAACCCTGAATTTTGAATACGGGCTGTGCGAGTGTTCCCGCGCCGCAAGCGCGCTGCGGACAAGTTCACCGGCCAGTATGTCGTCGGTACGTTTCATTGGCAAAAGATATCCAACTCCCCGTGCATATGCAACGATTATTCCGAAAGGAAATGCTTCCCGTGGATAGCACCGCGTGGTATGGATAGCAAAGTGGAAGAAAAAGCTCGCGATGAAATAATTACACCTCCGGCGGTTGATGTTCTTGCGCAAGGTTTCGGAGATATCTATGTTCAATGTGATGGGAGAGTGTAAAGAAGATAGTCAATTATTTTCTTTAACTTGTTCCGGGATAACACAGTACATGAGGTCGACAATCGGAATCCATTACAGCAATATTCACAGGATGATGCACAGAGTGTTTACCGGCGTGGGACTGGTTCTCGTCTTGGCTATTCTCTTTGGGTGTGCTTCTACCGTTCCGTCTTATCGTCCCCTCTATCCCCGCAAGGCGGTTCTTGCGTCCGACGCGCAACCTGCCGACACACTGAAGGACTCGTACGAAATCGTGGAGTTCGAACCCGGGGAAAACGTGGAAGACATCAACATCTCCGACCGGGGGGTGCACTTTGATTCCATCCAGGCGCGGATAGACCTGGTGCGGAAGCTGGTAGGCCGGGGTGATACCGTGCAAGCGGCCCGGACCCTTGAAGCGGCATACGCGGAGCTCAACCATCTCAGTTACTACCCGGAAATCGAATCCGATCCCGTGTTCGTGGCATTGTCGCAACGCGTGCTCAGCCTGTACGAGGCGATCCTGCCCGGCATCGACGAAGCGGATTTTGAAGTATCGATTTCGGCTGTGCGCGAGCGGATTGCCGGACTGGTCGATTCCATCAGCCTGGAAAACATTCATTTCGTTCCACCACCGGAAACGACGGTTCCTCTTCCTCTGAACAAAGACGTGGAACGAAACATCGTGTACCTGACCACGAAGGGGAGAAGGCATTTCAAGCGGTGGCTCGAGAGGTCCGGGAAATATTTCCCGATGATGCGGCGGATATTCCGGGAAGAGGGGGTACCCGAGGAACTGCTCTCGCTCAGCATGATCGAGAGCGGGTTGAATCCCACGGCGCGTTCGTGGGCGAAGTGCGTGGGATTGTGGCAATTCCTGAAATCGACGGGCGAGCTGTACGGCCTGGAGGGAGACTGGTGGTGCGACGACCGGCGCGATCCGGAAAAATCCACGCGAGCCGCCGCACGGCACTTGAAAGACCTCTTCAACCGTTACAGCGATTGGCACCTCGCTCTCGCCGCCTACAATGCCGGTCCCGGACGTATCGACCGCGCTTTGCGACGGTACAAGGGAGAAAGCCCAACCTTCTGGGATATCAAGGACAAGCTCCCGAAGGAAACCCAGAATTATGTACCCATCTACATAGCCGCTACGCTCCTGACACTCAATGCGCAGGATTACGGGTTTACGGACATCCAGTTCCAGGATACACTTGATTACGAGATCGTGTACGTGGACGGGATGTACGACCTGGATTCACTGGCGAATCGCATCGAGGTTCCCGTAGCCGAGCTTCGCGACCTCAATCCCTATATTCTACAGGATGTTACGCCCCCCAATAGAAAGCATTTTCCGGTACGTGTACCCGCGGGAAAGGCAGAATTGCTTCGGCAGCAATTGGCGTCGATTCCCGTGTCTTCGAGGCCGCAGTACAAGGTGCATACCGTGAAACGCAGGGAGACGTTGTATTCCATCTCCCGGAAATACAAAGTCAGCATTTCCACGCTGGCAAAGGTCAATCATATCAAGGCCCGCAACAGGTTGAGGATCGGGCAGCGCATCAGGATCCCGATTCCCGCGTCCGCACTCCGCGGCGCGAATATCGCCAGGAACGCCAAGGCCACGACCAAAACGAACAGCGGCGATTCGAAGCAGCTCAAGAGAACACGGGGCCGAACGCAACTTGTTCATGCCGTGAAGAGGGGAGAGACCCTGGGACGAATCGCGCGGAAGTACAACGTGCGCATCAGCGACCTCATGGCATGGAACGACATGAAACCCGAAGACATAATTCGTACGGGCGATGAACTCGTCGTTTGGGTCAGGCGGAGTGCAGACCGTGCCTCCGATCCCGTATCCTCGAACGAAATCACCGCGGCGACGGAAACACCGCCTCCGGCTCCCACGCGACGTTATCATCGAATCCGGCCGGGAGAAACGCTGTCCGCGATCGCGGAACGGTACAACGTCAGCGTCGAGGAACTGAAGGAATGGAATCGGCTGAAAAACAGCGGTATCAAGGCCGGGAAACTTTTGCAGGTAGGAGTCCTGGGGAAGAAAAACGAGGTAGTAGTGGCGGTTTCTTCAAAGCAAAAACCCGAGGCCGTTGCGGCTCAATCCAAGGGGAGCGCCGACGCCGTTACGCACGTTGTGCGAAAAGGCGAATCGCTCGGAGATATCGCCGCCCGGTATTCCGTCTCCACGAATCAGTTGCGTACATGGAATGCGCTCAGCGGCGATCTTATCAAGGTCGGCCAACCCCTCGTGATCAGATCGGCGCCCCTGCGTGGAGCGGCTTCGAAGCAAGCGGAGACAACCTCGATACCGGATATCAAGACTCCTGGAGACAAAGAACGCCCCGCGACGTACACCGTCGAACACGGTGACAACCTGTTTCGTATCTCGCAGAAGTTCAGCGTCGCGGTGGATAGTCTCGTACGATGGAATCACCTCGCGTCTACGGTCATCAATGCAGGCATCGTGCTGAAGTTGTATCCCCCCGGGACAGTGAAAGAGGAATTCCTTTACCACAAGGTACGGCGCGGGGAGACTTTGTATGCCATCGCCGACATGTATGGGGTATCAG
>JALUUP010000495.1 GCA_027021285.1 Bacteroidota bacterium
TTACTCGCTCACCATCCAACCGACGGCGGGCACGTACCGTCTGGCCACGCGGTTGCGCCCGGACAGGATACAAACCAGCGCCCTGAAAATCACCGCGGTCTTTCACCTCGAAGACAAGGCGCCCCTCGCCAACATCTTCTCCCCCACGCACCCCGTGACGATCACCCGCCCTTCGTCGCGGAAAGCAACGGTGAATCTGACAACCGCCGGCGACGCTCCGGCCGATTTCATCCTCTCCTGGTCCACAAAGCGCAAGGACGTTGACGCGTCGTTTCTCGCCCAACGCCCCCGCACCGATCAGGCGGGATACTTCTACCTTTCTCTCGACCCCGGCGTACGGACTGCCGGTTCGCTGACCCTCAGCAAGGACGTTATCTTCGTGCTCGATCGCTCGGGAAGCATGGCGGGACAAAAAATTTCCCAGGCGAAAGATGCTCTCACCTATTGCCTGAACCGGCTCAACAAAAACGATCGATTCGCCCTGCTGTGGTTCAATTCAACAATCGATTCGTTCGCCCCACGCCTGCAACCGGTCAGCGACGCGACACGACGCAACGCACAGTACGAAATCGGCAACCTCGACGCTTCGGGCAGCACCAATATCAACGAAGCGTTGTCGGCGGCGCTGCAATACGTGAACGGCGTCTCGGAACGCCCCGTGTACATCGTCTTCTTGACCGACGGTCTACCCACGGTGGGTGTGCAGGACCCCGACGTAATCATCCGGAACGTGGAAAAGAACAATGCTGGCAAGGCCAGGTTGTTCACGTTCGGCGTGGGATACGACGTGGATACTTACCTGCTCGACAAGTTGAGCCAAACCAACGGCGGCCTTTCGGATTACGTGTCTCCAGACGAAAGCATCGAGGCCGTGATATCGCGATTCTTCTCCAGTATCAGCAACCCCGCGCTGACCGACATCAGCATCACGTTTTCAGGTGGCGGCGTCACCGAAACATATCCCGTCGATCTACCCGACCTCTTCTATGGATCAACCGTCATCATCTTCGGACGGTACCGTAACGCGGGAACGGCGACAGTGACACTGCGCGGCAAACAGGGGCATTCCTCGAAGAAATACACGTACACGATTACGTTCCCGGAACGGGAGGAAAAACGAGGCGAAATTCCCGCACTATGGGCGAAGCGCAAGATCGGCTATCTGCTCGACGACATGCGGATCAACGGTGAAAACGAAGAAGTCAAGAACGAAATCATCGACCTGAGCAAGAAATACGGCATCGTCACCAAGTACACATCCTACCTGGTGACGGAAGACAAAGATCTCGCCGACGTTGCCCTGGAGGAATCCCTGGCCAAGCGACGCTATGACGCCGCCCTCGGGTATTCAGCAATTGGCGACGCCCAGGCCAAAAAGATGGTTTCAGCCAGCAAATCCATGCAGTCATTGAAACAGGAAGCGCGTGTCGTGTACCATCGGCGCGTGCGAACAATCGAAGGAAAGGTTTTCGTGGAAAAAGATTCGACCTGGATCGAGGAAGGATATGACCGATCGCAAGGCCCCGGCAAGGTCATTCAATTCGGCAGTCGCGCATATTTCCGCCTCGCTTCATCCTCACCACGGATCAGGCGAATTCTTGCCCTCGGCCCGAAGGTTATCTTCAATACCGGCGGCGTCTGGCAGAGCATTCAGTAACGTGAAGCGTCGTCAAGCGGCTGTGGTTTTCTGCAGCCGCTTTTTCACCTCTTGCCACAATTACCTAAATTGTACGTCTAAGACATCGATTGGAAATCACGGGGGCGGATTCGACGCCCTCGCGAGACTTGTTTTCCAATCAGGAGAGGCGAATCCGAAAAAGGACGAATGCTTTCTTAACCGTTTCTGTTTGACATGACGCAATCCTCAATGAAAAATCCTGCAGTGCGCAACATCGTCATCGCCGCGGCGGTGGTGATCATCGTTATTCTTTTCTTCATCCCGGGCAGCGAATCCGATCTCCCCACCGTCAAAGTGACGCGGGGAGAATTCAACGTTCTTGTCATCGAGAGCGGTACGGTCCGCTCCAAGAACTCGTTTTCGGTGACGGCTCCCCGCACCCGCTCGATGGGCACGCTCCAGATCGTGTACCTCGCCCCCGAGGGTACGACGGCGAAAAAAGGCGACGTGCTGGTGCGCTTCGATCCCAGCGCCGCGCTCAAGCAGATCGCGGAAAAGGAAAACGAGCTGAAAGCGGCGCTGTCCGACCTGGACAAGCTCAAGGCGCAGCAAGCCGCCGACCGCGCGTCGGCGGAAGCGGACTTCGAAAACGCCAAGCTTTCTTTCGAACTCGCTAAGATCAGCAGGGAGCGCATGCAATTCGAATCCGAGGCACGCAAGCGGGAAGCCGAGCTGGAATTCAAGAAGGCGGAGCTTTCGTTCAAGCAAGCCCAGTTGAATCTCAAAAACCGCGATATCGTCCGGAAATCCGAACTCGGGAACCTCCGGCTCCGCATCAACCAGATAAAGCAAGATATCAGCGACGCCCAGAAGGACATGGAGCGGCTGACGATCAAGGCTCCCATCTCGGGTTTGATCGTGTACGAATCGAACTGGAGCACGGGTCGAAAAATCGCCGTCGGCGACCAGCCCTGGCCGGGAATGCCCATCATCAGCCTGCCCGATCTTTCCGAGGCCCAGGTCGTGGTCAGTATCAACGAGATGGATATCAGCAAAATAAAAAAGGGCCAGAAAGTGCTCATCACACCGGATGCCTTCCCCGACCGCAAGTACACGGGCGTCATCTCCTCCGTTTCCCAGATCGGACGGGAAAAAGGATTCGGCTCGAACATCAAGGTCTTTGAGTGCGTTATCGACGTGGATAAAACCGACGAAATACTGAAACCCGGCATAACCACGACCAACAAGATCATCGTCCGTACGCTGAGCGATGTCTTGAGCCTGCCCATCGACGCGGTGTTCGAAAAAGAAGGCCGAACGTTTGTGTACAAACGGGAAGGCGGATCGTTCGTACCCGTGGAAATCACGACGGGAATGCAAAACGAAAATTTCGTCGTCGTTGAAAAAGGACTCGAGGAAGGAGACATCGTGAGCCTGGTTGATCCGGAACAGGACACGGAACTGCCAGCCGTATCCAGTGAACAGAAGACCGCTCCCGCACCGACGTCCATGCCGGGGAATTCCAGATGAGCAGGAAAGTTTTCACTTACTCCTGGCTGGAACTCCGCGAGATTCTTTCCATCGCGTGGCAAAGCCTCCTCACGCATAAAACGCGGTCGGGCTTGACGATGCTGGGAATTATCTTCGGCGTGGCCGCCGTGATCTCCATGCTCTCCATCGGTGAAGGGGCGCGCCAGGAAACGCTGGAACAGATCGAGGTCATGGGTATGCGCAACGTCATCATCCGGTCCAAGGAAGCCGGCAAGGAAGACCAGGACAAGTCCTCGATACGACCGCTCGGCATTTCCATGAAAGATGCAAACGCACTGCGCCAGGTGTGTCCTTTTATCAGCGCCGTTTCCGTGTCGTGGGAGTCGTCGATGGAAGCGCGCACGTACAAGGGGCACAGCCAGGTGATGGTCGTCGGCTGCCAGACGGAATACGCCAACTTGTTCAATGTCAAAACGGTGGTCGGGAAGTTCTTCTCACCGTTGCACGAGACACGGGGAGCCAATGTCTGCGTCCTGGGATCGGAAGCCAAGCAGAAGTTGTTCGGCTTCACGAACCCGGTCGGAAAGCTGGTAAAACTCGGGGACCAGTGGTTTACCGTGCTGGGCGTGGCAGCCCCCAAGAAAATCGCTTCCACCGTTTCGGGAATAACGCTCCGGAACTACAACCTCGATATCTACGTGCCCCTGAAGACCGCCATGGTAAAATTCCCCCGCGAACAGAAAGCCACCGCACGCGTATTCGGACGGCGCGGCTTCTTTCGCAGCAGGAGATCGCAAACCGCCTTCGTGGATCGCAACACCATCGACCAGATTACCGTGCAAATCAGCGCCGACCAGGACATCGTGCAGGCTGCCGGAGCTATTCAGAAGATCCTTGCACGACGCCACAACCAGCAAAAAGACGTGGAGATCATCATCCCGGAGGCTCTTATCGAACAAAGCCAGAAGACGCAGCAGATTTTCAATATCGTCATGGGAGCGATTGCCGGCATCTCCCTGCTCGTGGGCGGCATCGGCATCATGAACATCATGCTCGCCAGCGTGCTCGAACGGACGCGTGAAATCGGTATCCGGCGGGCCGTCGGCGCGACACGACGACTTGTCGTCATCCAGTTCCTCTCGGAGGCCACCGTTCTGAGCATCGCGGGCGGATTCATCGGGATATTCCTCGGGTGGGGCCTGACCAACATCATCACCGTGTACGCGGGTTGGCGCACCATTGTCAGCGCCTGGTCGATCATTCTGGCGTTCGGTGTTTCCGCCGCCACGGGGATTCTGTTCGGCTACTACCCGGCGCGTGAAGCCGCGAACAAGGACCCGATCGAAGCGCTCCGTTACGACGCCTGACGCTTTCTTTCAAGCGAGTATATGCCCGCGGGGGACACGGCGCGGCCCCCCCCCGCTCGTTTTGCGATTACACGAACCCGTTCAGAATTTTCTCGACACTCATTTCCCGCTTCCGGCCGTTCCTGCCCGTCGCTTTTTCGATTTCCATGTCCAGGCGCTCCCCCAACGTGGGTTTTCGAACGTGGTAGAAAATGCCCGTGTACAGCGGTTCTTTGCAATACGCCATTTCCATCGCTTTCAGCTTGTCGTCCGGCGAGTAATCTTCCGGCAGCGGATGCAGGATCGATCGCAGTTCCTTGGGGTCCATGACCGGGAACGTGCGGCAGGGCGACAGGATGTACACGATGGACATGCCCTTGTGCGAAATCGCTTTTATCAGGATGTCGGTCAGTTCCTTGACGTTCGTCCCGTTCGCCCGCGCGATGAACGAAACATCGTACGCGAGAAAAATCGGGATGGCCTCCAGCGAATCCTCGTAGGATCCATAGGGCGAGGTTTTGGTTCTCTCCCCCACCGGTGTGGTCGGCGACGCTTGTCCCTTGGTCAATCCGTACACGGAATTGTCCATGAGCAGGTAGGTCATGTCGATATTCTTGCGCGCGGCATGAGCGATGTGTCCGCCGCCGATACCGAGCCCGTCGCCGTCGCCGCCCACGGCAAACACGGTCAGGTCAGGATTGGCCGCTTTGACGCCGAGGGCCGTGGGCACCGCCCGCCCGTGCGTTCCATGAAGCGAGTAAGTATTGAGATAGTGCGAGAATCTCCCCGAACACCCGATCCCCGAAACGGAAACGATGTTTTCCGGTGTAATATTCAACGAGACCAGAGCACGTTCCAGGGCGGTGAGAACGCCGTAATCGCCGCAACCCGGACACCAGACCGGGGATATGATGCTCTTATAATCTTGCAATGTGTGTTTCATCGATAACCCTCGCGACTTTTTCAATTCCATTGTAGATTTCTTCCGGTGTAAACGGAATACCCTCGCACTTGTGCATTTCGATGGGACGCACGCCGAACTTCGCCTTGATGAAGTGGGCAAACTGGCCGGTGTAGTTTTCCTCGACGACAATCAACTGCTTCAACCCGGCCAGGAAGTGGCGAATCTGGCGCTCGGGAAGCGGCGAGATGACACGTGGGTGAAGGTGCCTGATCTTGATGCCACGCGACCGGGCCAGGTCGCGCGCCTCGTGAATCGCCCCTTCGGTCGATCCCCAGCCGATGACCCCGATCTTCGCATCGTGCGACCCGTGATATTCCGGCGGATTTTTCTCCAGCGCTTTTGACAACACTTCGAGCTTCTTGAACCTCTTTTCCGTCATCTTGAGATGATTCTCCGGCGTGTAATCGGCCTTCCCTTCCTCGGTATGCTCGAGGCCGGTTGCCAGGTATTGCCCGCCTTTCGTACCCGGAAGAGTCATGGGCGAGATGCCGTCCGCGGTAATTTCGAAACGTTTGTATTGATCCAGCTCACCATCGGCAATAATCCGGTAAGCGATTTCCACTTCGTCAGGACTGGGAATGCTGATTTTCTCCGTTGGAATCGACTCATCAACGAATTTGATCTTGCTGAAGTCGGGAATGCGCACTGTTTCCTTGCGAAAG
>JALUUP010000496.1 GCA_027021285.1 Bacteroidota bacterium
GATGAGCTGTCCTTGTTCCTCAATCGTATATGGAAGTTCTTCCACCGTATGAGGGGCCACCCGGGGTGCGTTTTGGAGCGCGTGCCGGAACGCCCGAATGAGATCGTACATGGTGACGTCTTTTAGGATCTCGTTTTCATGAAGTTCATCCTGGAGCCGAACGTCATTTTTGAAGTATCGGCGAAAGAAACGTCGTCGCTGCTCTTCTTCGAGACCGCGCATCTGTTGTGCGACTTCTTTGTACCGTTTGTATTCGAGTAACCGTCGGACGAGCTCCGTTCGGGGGTCTTCCGCTTCTTCCTCTTCATCCTCGTCTATCGTCGATTTGGGAAGGAGCATCCGGACTTTGATTTGCATCAGGATGGATGCCATGACAATGAATTCGCCAGCAAGCTCGAGGTCCAGCATCTTCATCAGGTGGATATACTCGAGGAATTCCTTCGTAATATGCGCGATGGGAATATCATAGATGTCCAATTCGTCCCGCTTGATGAAAAAGAGGAGCAGGTCGAGGGGGCCTTCGAAATTCGGAACCTTGACTTTGTATGTCGGCATCAATTACCCCAGTTTCATTGCCGTGTGAACATCATCCATGGTTTTTCGCGCTTCTTCGGCGGCGCGTTTTTCCCCGTCTCGCAGAATGTCCATGACCCCGTCCCGGTCGGATTCGTATCCTGCTCTGCGTTCGAGAAACGGGCTTAAGAATTCGTTGATCGTCGCCGCGCATCGTTTCTTGCAATCGACACAACCCAGGGCACCGGATTCGCAGCCGGTACGGATTTCATCCACTTCGTTCGGATTGAACTTTTTATGGTACTGAAAAACCAAGCAGATGTCCGGATGACCGGGATCGTTCCTTCGCACTTTGGCTGGGTCCGTTACGGCGCCACGCAGTTTCTGACTTACCGCTTCCGGTGGATCAGAAAGCAGAATGGCGTTATTGAGCGACTTGCTCATCTTGCGATCTATGCCGTCCAACCCGGGCAGCCGCGCAAAGGACGTCAAGAGTGGTTCCGGTTCCGGGAACACGTTTCCGTATTGATTGTTGAACCGTCGCGCAATTTCTCTCGTGATTTCAATGTGTGACAACTGGTCCTCACCCACCGGGACGACCTCTCCCTTGTACAGGAGAATATCCGCCGCCTGTAATACGGGATATCCCAAATGCCCGTAGATGATTGATTCGATGTGGAGATCGCGTACTTGATCCTTGACCGCGGGATTCCGTTCAAGTCGTGCCTTCGTGATGAGCATGGAGAAGAGCAAAAACAATTCGGCGTGTTCTTTGACTTGTGATTGACGGAAGACGGGGCTGCGCGCGGGATCAATGCCGCCTGCGAGCCAGTCAATGACCATATCGATGGTGTTCTGTTCCAGTTCGCTTGTGTCAGGATTTGTCGTGAGCGCGTGGTAATCGGCGATCAGGTGATAGTTGCTGTAGCTGTCTTGCAGGCGGACCCAATTTTCCAGCGCACCTGTCCAGTGGCCAAGGTGGAGTTTCCCGGTTGGTCGCATCCCGCTGAGGATTCGTTTTTTCGTGTATGTCGTCATTCCCGATGATGCTGGATAAAGAATACAGCGTAAGATAGAAAAAGAGGAGGAATAAATCCCTCCCCGCTCAATGTCCAAAACCCATTTTCATTCATCATTGCAAAAAGAGATATGGACGCCACTGGTCGTCCGGAACGCCGATCGCAGTCTGAATGAACAGGAGATGAGATGGGCGGCGAGGCTGGCGCATTAAGTGCATACCGATCTCGTCGGGGTGGTGGTTCCCCTTCTTGTTATTGCACTTCATGCAAGCTGTAACGAGGTTCTCCCACGTGTCCTTGCCGCCGATGGCTTTTGGAATCACGTGGTCGATGGTCAAATCAGTGGTTCGTTTACCGCAATATTGGCACTGGTAATTGTCGCGGCGCAGAATGTTCTTTCGCGAAAGAATAATCTTTTTCCACGGACGATGGACAAAGCGCGCGAGACGTACGATAGACGGAAAGGGCATGGAAGAATTTACGGACCGGATCGTCCGTCCATTGCGCGTGGCGACGACTTCTGCCTTTCCAAGGTAAAGCAAGACGACGGCACGCTGGACGTTGCAGACCATCATCGGCTCATAACTCTGATTTAATACCAGGACTCGGCCCTGGAGGGGGCTAAACCGTTCGTGAAGAACTACTGAACTGAAGGCGTTGCTGCTCCTTTTCTTGTCTCGTTATGGTTGTTGGCATGACCCTGCATTCACAGGGGGCTCAATTAAATAATATAGAAAGGGGCATGCTCATTTTCAATTATAAAATGCATGATGGGAAAATTCCTTCTCTTCGGTTTGCGCCAATGAGATGAGAGCTTGCGCAGTTTCAATGTATCGATGTAATTCCGTGTCGGATGGCGAGTTTCACCAGATCGGGGACGTTGCTTACACCGAGCTTTTGCATAATACGCCTCCGGTACGTCTCTACACTGCGTACCGAGATGGCGAGGGTTTCCGCGATTTCCCGATTCGAATTTCCTTCGACGACCAGCTGGAGGATCTCACGTTCGCGGAACGTCAGGCGTTCCAGGGGGCTGACTTCATTTTGCGGCCTTTTTACCTGTGTCGTGGATACGAGCATGTCCGCGATAGCTTTGCTGACATAAGTTCCACCTCCAGCTACCTCGCGGACCGCGGCGACGACATCGCGTCCAGCGGATTCCTTCAACAAGTATCCACAGGCGCCGGCGTGAAATGCGCGGAACACGTATTCCGGGTCGTCGTGCATGGAAAGTATGACTACCTTGGTGCGGGAAGCATTTCTCATGATTTGGTTGGTAACTTCGATGCCGTTCAGTTCCGGCATGCTGATATCAATCAAAGCAACATCGGGTTGGTGTTCTTCAATGAATCGAACCGCTTCTCTTCCGTTATCCGCCTCGCCAACCACCTTGATGTCATTCGTGGTTTCCAAAAGGGCTCGGAGGCCGTCGCGAAGAACGGCATGGTCGTCAGCTAGGAAGACGGTGATGTCCATTTTACTTCTTGGCAACATCAATAAGAATCGTTGTACCCTGGCCGGGTCTCGAGTTGACCTTCAAAATTCCTCCGACAGCAAGAGCGCGCTCCTCCATGATAATCAGTCCCCAGCGTGGACGGTTGTCACTTTTAGGAGGTGACGAAGGATCAAATCCATTACCGTTGTCGATGATGTACAGGTGAACCCGGTCTTTCGTCTCTTTCACGCGAACGACGGCGGTTTCAGCTCCAGCATGCCGGGCGACGTTCGTCAGCGCTTCCTGGGTAATACGAAACAGGGCGGTTTCCGTTGCGGGCTGGAGTCTCGAATGTGGTTCAGAGCCTTCCAGATACACTTCGATTCCAGTCCGAAAGGAGAACTGCTCGCAATACCAGCGAAGGGCGGCCATCAATCCGTAGTCATCAAGCACCTGGGGCCGCAGGTCCGACATGAGATTACGGATACGCCGGGTTGTTTCTTCCACCAGTTCAAGAGCATTGTGCATGCGATTCATAACCTCGCGGTCTGCGTAGTGTACAATCTGGTTGCGAATCAAGTTCAGGTTTATATTCAATGCCGTCAGGCTCTGGCTGACGCGGTCGTGCAACTCGCTCGCAAGTTGCTTCCGTTCCGTCTCTTCCATCTCCGCTAGGCGACGCGTCAGCGTGCGTAGTTGCGAGGTCGAGCGCGTGATCTCTTCTTCCGCCCTTTTCCGTTCGCTGATGTCGCGCCACGTCACAACAAGGCCGTTTCTGAATTTCGAAGCACGAATATCGATGTGCATATCTCCATCGCCTGATACCTCCATTGCGGATGAATTTCGGCGCAATTCGGTTTTAAAGTGCATCCCGGTTTTTACCACACTCGTGTATTGTGAAAATAGCCTCTTGTCCAACGGTTCCGGTTTCAGATTTAGCAGCGTATTCCCGACAACATGTTCGCGGGAGAGATGAAAAATTCTGCACCCGGCGCTGTTGATGTATTCATATCGGAAATCTATGATATCCCCCTTGTTATTGTATATCGACGAAAAAATAGCAAAACCGTCCAGAAGTGTTTCCACCGAAGTACGGAATCGCTCCTCGGCTTGGAATAACTTGTTCTTCTCTTCTTCCAATTCCCGTGTTCTTTCGTGGACGCGTAGCTC
This sequence comes from Bacteroidota bacterium, assembly GCA_027021285.1. Taxonomy (GTDB): domain Bacteria; phylum Bacteroidota; class Ignavibacteria; order SZUA-365; family JAADGX01; genus JAADGX01. The sequence goes on from JALUUP010000496.1 coordinate 4,138, forward strand.
CAGCTGGTTGTTGAGTTCTTCCAGCTGTGTGTACGCCTGTTTGATCTCGGCGGTACGTTTGGATACGGTCCGCTCCAGCGACTCGGCGCGACGAACCAATGTCCGGATCCGGATGCGATATCCTGCCAGGGCAATGGATCCGATAACCAGGCTAAGGAGGGTTAGAAACCACCATTTCTTGTAAAAAGGCGGGGCCAGGTAGAATCCAAGGGTTGCTGACTCTCTGCTTTGAACGCCGTCTTCGTTGCGTGCTTTGACTTTGAACACGTATGTTCCGGGAGGGATGTTCGTGTAATACGCGATTCGACGATCCTTTGCATCCACCCATCGCTCGTCAAAGCCTTCCAATATGTATGTGAATCTCACCTTTGAAGGGTTCAGGAAACTTAACGCGGTGTAATGAAATTCCAACTCGCCTGAACCGGCAGGGAATTCTACGGGGCCGAACATGTCGATCGGAGTGCCATTGACGTACACCTTCTCCAAGGCCAGCAAAGGAGGGCAGGTATTCTCCGGGACGCTGGCGGGGTTGACGCCCGCAATGCCGTTGATCGTTGCGAACCACATGATCCCATCACGCGTTTTCCACGCTGCCGGTTGGTTGCCACCATTGCACTCACGACTTCGCATGCCATCTTCAATGCCATAGGATACGAAGGGGATCTCTTCAAGTTTACCTTCGTCGTATAGAGACAGATCGGTTTTCTGAACCGTAAAGATTCCCATGTTACTGCTCATCCACAGGCCGCCTGATTCATCCTCCAGGATGGCATAGATAACGTCATTGAATAACCCCTGTTCCGTGGTGTACGAAGTGAAGGTCCCATTATGGTAGCGATTGAGTCCCCCGCCGGAAGTCCCAATCCATAAATCACCGTTGGTGTCCTCGTGGATGCTGAACACGTGGTTGTTTGAAAGACCGTTGCTTGTCGTCAAGACCGTGAACCGCCCATTTTGATACCGGACGAGGCCACTCCCGTTGGTTCCGATCCACAGCGCGTTGTTCTTGTCTTCATGGAGCGCCCATATATCGTCGGAAGCTTTACCATTTCCAATCCTGAAGGTCATGAAACGCCCGTTTCGGTACCGTGTCAATCCTCCTTTCGTTGTCCCGATCCACATATTGCCGTCATGATCTTCCAGTATGGAAAGAACAATGTTACTGGTGAGCCCGTCGGCGGTTGTGAATGTCTGGAACTTACCACCGTAATAGCGTACCAGTCCTTCACCGTTTGTGCCGATCCATAGAGCGCCGTGAACGTCTTCGCAGAGAGAGAGGATGCGCTTGCGGGGCGATCCGTCAGGGATCGTGATGGTTTTAATTGCTCCATGATCGAGAATATTCAATCCTCCTTCCGTACCGATCCATAGGCGTCCCTCACGATCTTCCAGGACGACATTACAGAAATCGCTTGACAGTCCTTCCCGGCTTGAGTAAGCCAGGAATTTCCCTTCTTTCAACCGGTTTAATCCCCCACTGTTGGTTCCAATCCAGAGACTCCCTTCGCGATCTTCGAAAATGGAAAGGACAACATCGTTGGACAAACCCTCGCTTGATGTAAAACTGTCGAAGACTTCGCGGTGGTATCGAACCAGCCCTTTGCCATCTGTACCAATCCAAAGGACACCGGAACGATCCTCAAAAAGGCTGAGGATATGCAGGTCCGGCATTATGAACCGTTCCGGAATCAAGTCTTGGTGGTCGCCATCCACTTTGAAGAGACCATGCTCGTACGTCCCGATCCAGAGACGGCCTGTTCGGCTTTCACGGATGGCAACGATGATGAAGTCGTCCAATGGTGAAGGAACATGTTCAACGCGGTTCCGGGAGAATCTGTAGAGCCCGGATTTATCCGTACCGATCCACAAGGTCCCGCGGGAATCATAGCATAGAGATAAAAC
>JALUUP010000497.1 GCA_027021285.1 Bacteroidota bacterium
CCCTTCGACCAATCCGTGCAACTCCGCGACCGCAACGTGGTTTTCCGGGAGATACTTCTTCACGACGGGATACACCTCGTGCAACAACGCAGCCTCAATCTCCGTGACCGGCGCTCCCGTCCCGCCGGGGAACGTGCAACACGCACCCTTGCATTTTTCAAGGTCGCACATGAATTGAATACTGGCCAGTTTTTCTTCGATTTGAATGTCGTTCACTTTCATAATCCAGTCAGAACATTCGTTCCGAGAAATTAAAGTAAATAATACGCGCCTCTCCCGCAATGAAAGAATGAAATTCAGGTACAATATTTGCAAAGCCCCTTGCCTATTACTACATTTCAGCGAAAAACAGGCAAAATCCATGAATACGGCGTGAGGCTCTCATGGCGGGCGTTATCGGACAGCAAATATCCAGGATTACCGGTTTAACAATACCCGTGAGACATCAATTCGGACATGATGCGGGAACAAAGGATTCCTGCGCGGCTGCCGGGCCTGGAATGACGATGCCGGCCCGTCGGTGCGCGGCGGGAATGGATATCCCGCCAAGACGTTTCTCGACAAGGTACCGGATCTGAAAGATGGACAAGCTCGACCTCATTCGCTTCTCCCTTTTGCCCCGGATCGGTGGGATGCGCGCGCGCAATCTCCTGCGGCATTTTCAGTCCTTCGAAGCCCTCACGAAAGCACGTGGCGCCGAACTCGTCAAAGTGGAAGGCATCGACAAAACCCTTGCCGCCTCCATCCGCGAAGCGGTGACAAACAATGAATTCCTCGAGCATGTTGAAAAAGAAGTCGCCAGAACAATCGATATCCTGGAGAAAAAAGACGTTCGGTTCATCACGTACCTTGACGACGATTACCCGGAGACGCTCGGCAGGATTTACGACGCCCCGTTGTTCCTGTTCGTATCCGGAACGCTGCCCGCCGCGGATCGTCCCGCCATCGCGGTGGTCGGAACGCGCACGGCCAGCGCGTACGGAAAGAAGGCATGCCGGCTCATCACGCGTGACCTCGTCGCCGAAGGCGTCGTGATCGTCAGCGGACTCGCGCGGGGCATCGATACCGTCGCGCATCGCTCCGCCCTCGAGCACGACGGCGTTACGTGCGCCGTGCTGGGCAGCGGCCTCGATAATATCTATCCCGGGGAAAATCGGAAGCTGGCCCAGGAAATGACACTCCGCGGCGCAGTGCTGACCGAACAACCGTTCGGCGCAAAACCTGACGCCGTCAACTTTCCCAGAAGAAACCGCATCATCAGCGGGCTCAGCATGGGTGTCCTGGTGATCGAGTCGGCTGAAAAAGGCGGCGCCCTGCTCACGGCGCAGTTCGCCCTCGACCAGGGCAAGGATGTCTTTGCCGTTCCCGGCTCCATCTTCGAGGGCCGATCCTCGGGTACGAACAAGCTGATTCAGTCCGGAGCCGCCAAGCTTGTTCGCCACGCCGACGATATCCTGTCGGAGTTGCCGCTGACCTCGCGGTCGCGCAAGCAAAAACTGCCGCCGCCCCAACTCTCCCTGCAGGAAGAACAAATACTATCCTTTCTCGACACCGAACCGATACACATCGACGCCCTCGCCGAAAAAACGGGGACCTCCCCCACCGATCTGCTGGTAACCCTTCTGCAAATGGAATTCAAAGGCGTCGCGCGCCAGCTTCCGGGCAAGTACTTCGTGAAGGAGACAACCTCGTGAACGGGCGCTCTTCAATACGGCGACACGCTTTTTCCTTTTTCGATTTCCCTTCTTGCCCTTTCTTACCAGTCGCATGATAGAACTCCTCCACGGCCAGCGCCCGGTTCCAATCGACAAGGAATCAGAGGCATCCCTCCTCGGCATCGATCCGGAGGAGCGCATTATCGGGGCCTGGATGCCCCAACCGCCGGGAACGCGGATCGTGGTTTATCAAAAAGTCAAGGGCGAACTCGTGGAGCGGCTCGACCCGCTCACGTTCTATTTCCATCTCTCCGATCGCCGGTTGCTCGACGAATGCCCGGAGGATTTCGTCGTCGTTGAACTCGACGGCGAAGGCGCGTTCAAATACTGCGTCCTGTTCGATTCCCTTTCGAAAATGTGGAATGCCGTGCGACACGTGAACCGGCGTATCCAGGCGGTTCCCCGTCCGTTCCCCGAGCAGACGGACGATATGATCCACGTGGAGCCCGACCCGGTCATACAGTACTTCCTCCAGACCGGCAAAACATGTTTCAAAGGCCTGGAGCCCGAAGACCTCACCATCCTGCGCGTCAGCATCGTTACGAGTTCCCTTTCGGGTTACAGCAACCCGGAGCGCGCCTCCGACGAAGTGCTGGCCGTTGCGCTGGCCGATTCGACGGGGTGGCGCAGAGTTCTTTCCCGCAAACGGAAGGACGAGGAGACATTGCTTCGCCTGTTCATCGATCTCGTCGTGGAGCGCAATCCCGACATCATCGAAGGTTATCACCTTCATACGTTCGAAATGCCGTTTCTTTTCCACAGGTGCAACAGGTACCGCATCGAAATGAGCTTGGGACGGGACGGGAGCAACGCATACCTGCCGGCAGGCCAGCCACGCGATCAGCGCCGCGCCCAGATACCCGAAATACACGGAAGGCACCTCATCGATCTCAGCCGGTGCGTCAGCGGGGGAATGCCCGGCGACCGTACGCGGGGACAGACAGGCCTTGTACGCGCGGTGCGCGCTGCGGGACTCGACCGCCCGGATCGTGTCGTGCTCGATCCCCGACAGCTCAGTTGGTGCTACCAGCACGATTACCACCGCTTCGAGCAGTTTCTCCACGACAACCTTACGGACCTGGAGCTTCTCAGCGAGCGCTTTACACGCTTCCATTTCGAAATGACACGCATGCTTCCGCTGAACTACCAGCAAGTGCCGGTCACCGGAAGCGCAAGAAAAATCGACTTGCTCATGGAACGAGAATACATGCATCACAATCACGCCCTGCCGGCGCCGTCCTCGGGAGCCTTGCGCACGGGCGGATTGACGGGGGTCTTCGCGTGCGGCGTCTTCAATCACATCCTCCACGTGGACGTCGAATCCCTGTATCCTTCCCTCATGCTCAGCAGGCGCATCAAACCACGAAGCGATGTCCACGGCATGTTCCTGTCGCTTCTCGAGAAACTCACGGATCTGCGACTCGACATCAAACGGCGAATGATGAGCATGAGCGAGTGCCCGGAGAAAGAGAACCTGGGAGTTCTTCAATCGGCCTACAAGATCCTCATCAATTCTTTCTTCGGGTACCTGGCCTATCCGCCCGCCTTGTTCAACGATTTCGAACGAGCCGAAGAAGTGACACGAACCGGGCAGGAGATACTCCGGCAGGTGGTGACGGAACTGAAGAACGCGGGCGCCGAGATCATCGAGATCGACACGGACGGTGTGTTTGCTATTCCTCCGCCGGGAATCGATACCGAGCAGGACGAGCAAAAACTGGTGAAGGATATCTCCGCGCTTTTGCCGGAGAGAATTACACTGGGTTTCGCGGGCAGGTACGAAAAGATGTTCAGCTACAAGATCAAGAACTACGCGCTCCAGACCTACGACAAGAAGCTCATTATCCGCGGGTCGTCGCTCCATTCGCGTTCGATGGAACGATTTGCCCGGGATTTCATCCGCGATTGTATCGAGTGCATCTTGCGAAACGATTTCCAGGCGTTGCATGGTTTGTACACGTCGCTGATCTTCGACATACGAAACCATAAGATCCATATTCGCGATCTCGCCCGGACGGAGGAGGTCAAGATTCCCCTCCACCAGTACTTGGAAGAACTCAAACACGAACAACGAAAGCACAGCGGCTTGATGGAAGCCATCGGGCGGGCGGGGCGACCGGTGAGCGTCGGTGAACGTATTTCCTATTACTACACGGGGCAGACACTTCCTTCGAAACCGTATACCGCGACAAAACTGGCGGAGTTGTGGGACCCGAATTTCCCCGACGCCAACGTCCCGTGGTACCAGAAACGCGTACGCGACCTGGCGGAAAAATTCAGGCCGTTTTTCGAACCGGAGGATTTTCAACAGGTATTCTCGGATGAAGAGGGCCTGTTCCCCATCGACAATCAGGCCATTACGCTCAGGATGCTGCGCGAGGAGCCCCCGGATTTCACCTCCGACCAGGAACAATGATCCGAAGGGTCATACGCCCCTGCGCAAATGTAACTTTGAGCCGCCTTTCACGTAACGAAAGACAGTTCGTGAACCATTCATTTTCCGGATACCGCCATGAAGTATTCTTACAAACGCTTGTACAGATCGAAAAAAGACAGGGTTATCGGTGGGGTGTGCGGAGGGTTTGCCCACTATTTCGAGGTCGATCCCGTCGTCGTGAGGATCGTCTGGTTGCTCATGACGGTGCTCGGCGGATCGGGAATCCTTCTCTACATTATCTCACTCATTATCATCCCTGAAGCCGAGCAAGAAGATGACCGCGGCGCCGACACGTCCCGCGACCTTCGTCCCGTCATAGGAGCAGTGCTGATCGTCGTCGGCTCCATTCTTCTCATGGACAATCTGGGTGTGCTGGAATGGCTGACCTGGGATATGTCGTGGAATGTCTTCATGCCTATCCTCTTTATCGTGTTGGGGCTCTATATTATTCTCAACCACAAGAACAGAAAGTTGCTGCCCCCGCACGAGGAAGCCGGGGAAGAAACGCGGCCCAACGACAGGTCCGAACCGTACGCGAACATCCTGCACCGCTCCAGCAGGAACAAGAAAATCCTCGGTGTCTGCGGGGGAATCGCCGAGTACTTCGGTGTAGATCCGTCCCTGATCCGCATCGCGTTCGTTCTCCTTCTCTTCGTCTCTTTCGGGCTGGCGTTGATCCTGTACGTCGCCCTCGCATTCTTCCTTCCCGTTGACCAGACGGTTCATGTATAGGTGCTATCATGGATAAAACTGCTCATTCAAGGTTCCCCATCCTCGGTATCGTTCTCATTTTCATCGGTCTTGGTTTGCTTCTCGACCGGTTCGACCTCGTCAATTTCGGATCTGAGCGGATCATCGCGTTCGGCCTGATGTTTTACGGCGCCGGGTTGAGTATCCGCGCTTTCCTCTATAACGAAAAGGGCAAAGCATTCGGCGGAACGTTCTTTCTCTTGACGGGGATTGTTTTCTTCCTCTCGAGCATCAACGCCGTCGGGTTGACGGCCTCCTTTCTTTTCCCGACACTTCTTTTCGCCCTCGGTTGTTCGTTTTTCGCCATGTACTTCATGTCCACGAAGGAATGGGGTCTGCTTGTTCCCGCTGTCTTTTTCACCGTCATCGGGCTGGGGAGCATGGCGGCAAGGCTCGGATACTTTTTACCGCAGACATTCTGGGATATATTTGCCACGTACTGGCCGTTGCTGCTCGTACTCTGGGGCTTGTTGCTGATCCTGCGCTCCCGCAAGCCCGGCGTTCTATCCGAACAAGACCATTCACAGGAGCAAACTCTTTGATACGAGAACGTTGATCATCCGTTCGTTGCGCAAAAAAACCCGAAATAGTCCGCGAACGTTAACGGAGTTGTTTGGTTCGTGGCCATTCGCCAACTCGATAATTCCTATAACCAATGATCTTTTATCCATGAGTGGCACGAGACACCAGCCATGGGATGTCCACTTATTCCAGCCACTCATCTGCAATTCGAAGCAACATATCCTTGGAGATATTGTTTACCATAATAAACAACTAGACAAAGAAATGCGTACTTGTGCCCCCTTTTTCTCCTACACGTTGATGAGCACCGGAAGAATGTAGCAAAAAACATCCTCCCTCCTCAACAAATCGCCGATATTTCGTATAAAAAGTATGTATCGTCCTCGAACCGTAGCGTGACTACTCGTCAATGTACTTTACATAAAAAGGAGTAACCCGTTATGGAAAAACACGTTACCGCAGTCGCCTCGCTCCAGATCGGTCTCAGTA
>JALUUP010000498.1 GCA_027021285.1 Bacteroidota bacterium
TTCAGCGGGATGAAAAACAGGTATTCCTCGAGTTCTCCTGCCATCCGCGGCTTTTTCACTTGTTCCTGCGCTCCGAACATCGTCGGGCAAGAAAAAATGTTCTCGATATTTTTCCCATGCTGATCGGCAAACAGGTATCAGCCCTGGCTATCGATCCGGGTGACCGCTGGATAACCATGACTTGCGAAGACCTGTCACTGGCGTTCGTCCTGATCCCGGGCAAGGCAAACGTGTTTGTATCCGACGGTAGCGAGATCATTGAAGCGTTCAAAAAATACGCGGTTCCACAAAAACGCCGCGGTGACATGTTTGAATTCTTTGGCACGCATTATCTCGACCGACTCGTACCCAATAAAGAATACGCAACGATCAGAGAAGTCCTTTCCAACATGCTTCCGGCCTGGGGTAAACGGCTCCACATCGAAATCTGCGCCCGTACGAACTACTCTCTTGCCGATCACTTTTCGCCTGATCACGTTCACCGGTTCATCCAAACTGCCCGGGGAATCGTTCATGAACTGCAGCATGTTCAACCCCGGATATATTTTGACGACGAGACACCATCTACATTTTCCCTGATCGAGTTGCGGCAATTCGATCAACAGCATTGCGAGATGTTTCCGGATATCAACGAAGGGCTTCGACAGTTTTACCTATCGATTCGTAGACAAGAGGCGCGCACGCTTCACCACCGTCGATTTCTCTCACCCCTGCAAAAACTTCAGAAAAAACTGGATAGCACTCTGGAAAAACTCGAATCGCCCGAAACACTCAATGAACGAGCAGTGCAATATGAGCGATACGGTAACCTGTTACTATCCCAGCCAGTCCCGCACCGGTCAGGACTGACCACACTCGAAGTGAAAGATTATCATTCTGAAACGGGCGGATCCATCACCATTCCCCTGCGACCGGATCTTAATCTTCTCCAAAACGCCGACCGCTACTTCAGGAAAGCCAAGCAGGCGAAAGCGAGAGTTGCGTATGTTACTCGTCGAAAGTCCGAGCTCGTCGCGTTCAGAAATCGCGTCCGGTCGGCTATCGAGAATCTTCCCGCATATTTCGACAAATCCGCTCTCAAGTCCTATATTGAAACTTACCAGGATGTTATGCACCGGGTGAATATGATGCAGGAACGCAATGAGACAGGAACAAGGCTTCCATACCGCAGGTTTGTCGTTCACGGTGGTTTCGAAGTATGGGCGGGAAAGAATAACGCAGATAACGATGTATTGACCTTGCACCACAGCGACCCGAACGACCTGTGGTTTCATGTACGGGGGTTCTCGGGCTCGCATGTCTTGCTTAAAGTGCGAACAGCTCCCGGTGAACCGTCCAGGCAGGCGATAGAGGAGGCCGCCTCCATTGCGGCGTATTACAGTAAACAACGTAAAGCGAAACGAGTCGCCGTATCGTACACGCTCAAGAAGTACGTCCGGAAGCGCAAAGGAGCCCCGCCGGGGACAGTGCAGATCGAGCGTGAAAAGACTATCCTGGTTCCACCACAACTTCCTGAAACCATGAATTCTGAAAACGAGTAACGCGTGAAAAACACTTCAACCCTGACGCCAGAACTTCTCCGGCGCGCCAAGGCGGCCGGCTTCTCTGATTGCCAATTGGCCACAATTTGGAACGTATCGGAACGTGATGTTTCACGACTGAGAAAACAATGGGGTATCGTTCCGGTCTTCAAAACCGTCGATACATGCGCCGCCGAATTCCAGGCAAAAACACCGTACTACTACTCCAGTTATGACGGTGAGAATGAATCATTGCGCTCCGATAAAAAGAAAGTCGTGATCCTGGGAGGCGGACCGAACCGCATCGGACAGGGCATCGAGTTCGACTACTGCTGCGTCCACGGAATGTTCGCACTCCGTGAAGCAGGATATGAAGCGATCATGATCAACTGTAATCCGGAAACCGTTTCCACCGATTACGACATCGCGGACAAATTATATTTCGAACCCCTTACCCTGGAAGACGTCACCCGTATCATCGATCTTGAACAACCGTACGGTGTTATCGTCAGTTTCGGAGGACAGACGCCCCTGAAACTTGCGCGTCCTTTGCATGAGGCCGGTGTGCGTATCCTGGGCACGCCGTATGAAGGCATTGATTTAGCCGAGGATAGAGAAAGATTCGGGAACCTGCTGCGTGGGCTCAATATCCCGCAACCACCGGCTGGCATTGCCCACAGCGAGAGTCAAGCAGTACGCATCGCATCTGAAATCGGGTATCCTGTCCTGGTTCGTCCTTCTTATGTGCTCGGCGGGGGCGGTATGCATATCGTGTATTCCGAACTGTCACTGCGAAAACACCTGGTCCAGGCATTTATCATGTCGGAAGATCATCCCGTATTGATCGATAAATTCCTGGAAGACGCGATCGAGTTCGACGTGGATGCCCTGTGCGACGGCACTGATGTATTCATCGGTGGCATTATGCAGCATATCGAGGAAGCCGGTATCCATAGCGGGGACAGTATGTGTACCCTTCCTCCGACACTCAGTGATAAGGACCTTGTAAAGCGCATCGAAGATAAGACGCGAGCGCTTGCGCTCGGCATTGGGGTCCTCGGCCTGGTCAATATTCAATTCGCGGTGAAGAACAACACCATCTACGTGCTGGAAGCCAACCCTCGGGCCTCACGAACCGTACCGTTCGTGAGTAAAACGACAGGCGTACCACTGGCGAAAGCGGCAACCCGCATCATGCTCGGGCAATCACTTAAGGAACTGGAACTCGTGTCGCCACCTCATGGGAAATACCTGGCGGTTAAAAAACCTGTCTTCCCTTTTGTCAAGCTGAAAGAATCCAGCTATTTCCTTGGTCCCGAGATGCACTCAACGGGGGAGGTTATGGGTATCGCGGAGGATTTCGGTGAAGCCATGGCCAAGGCCCACGTTGCCGCTGATCGAACGCTTCCTACTTCGGGAACAGTGTTCATCTCGTTGAACAACCGCGATAAGCGCCCACGCGCGCTCGAGCTTGCCCAGGGATTCCTCGATGCTGGTTTTCATATCATGGCGACACGTGGAACCTCCATATTCTTAACCGAACACGGGATTCCCAACACCTATGTCCTGAAAGTACATGAAGGCCGTCCCGACATCGTCGATGCGATAAAGAACGGCGAAGTCAACCTCGTTATCAATACGCCCATCGGGGCTCAGTCCAAGTACGACGAGCATGCTATCGGCGCAAACGCTTTCGCATACGGTATTCCCGTTATCACCAACGTCTCGGCCGCCTTCGCTCTCCTGCGAGGCATACGGCAGGCAAAGCAACGTGTCCATTCGGTAAAAAGCCTACAGGAGTTTCACGCGGGCCATGCCCATTAACGAAGGCTGTCCCCGGTTGTGGTCTTTACAAGCTCGGTGCGGCCGCTGACGCGGAAGATCTTGTAGTTTCGGATTCCCTGATCGGCTTCGAAGCCATACCCTTGTAAGAATTCCGTGGGCGACTGGATAGTAACAAAGGCATCGCTGTGGACCCTCCTGCTCCGGTTGTCCCACGCCAGGTAATCCGTCCGCACCGTGGTGCCGCTGTCCGATACTACAACCACATCACCAAACGCTTCAAGGTTCTTGGTGGCGTCATCCACGCGGCCGCGTTTTGCCGTCAGGACCGAGCTGTGCTCTCCCGATGCGTTGAAGAAATCCACCACGATGTTACTGTCGAGGATAATTTCTTGACGTGATCGATACATAGCAATATGACCGGCCCGTACTTGCGCCCGGGTCCTGCCCGAATCGGAGAGAATGACCGTCGAGTTCCAGCTTTCCTGGTCCGGTAATTCGGTTTTCATCAGCCTGGTTACCCTTGGTTTGACCTTTTGCTCGCAGCCGCTCCCAAGCAGGATCCATACGATCGCGCCGAGAGAAAAGGCCATGCGTACCAGATGGATTTTCATTCAAGGATAGTCAGAAAAGTGAATCCTGCGCGCTTCGCGGTGGCTTCGTCTTGAAGTGTTCGTAAGCGAGATGCGTAACCTCGCGTCCCCGAGGCGTCCGCTGCAAGAATCCTTCCTGGATAAGAAACGGTTCATATACCTCTTCGATCGTTCCCGCATCCTCGCCGACTGCAACCGACAACGTGTTTAATCCTACCGGTCCCCCGCGGTACTTCTCGATGATACACCGCAGGATGCGTTTGTCCATCTCGTCCAGTCCGCGTTCATCGACCTCAAGAGCTTGCAAAGCATAATCGGCGACGGACCTGGTGATGCGACCGTCTCCTTTGACCTGGGCAAAATCCCGCGTCCGGCGTAGAAGGCGGTTGGCAATCCGCGGCGTTCCCCGGGAACGACGGGCAATTTCCATTGCACCATCATGATCAATTTCGATTTCCAGTATATCGGCGGAACGGACAACAATGTGATAAAGATCTTCCGCCGGGTAATAATCGAGGCGGTTGGTGACGCCGAAGCGTTCCCGTAACGGCGCGGTGAGCAAACCGGCACGCGTAGTGGCGCCGACAAGCGTAAACGGCTTCAGATCAATTTGCACGCTTCTGGCGCTGGGGCCGGAGTCAATCATAATATCGAGCACGAAATCCTCCATCGCCGAGTAGAGGTACTCTTCCACAACCGGGCTTAAGCGGTGAATCTCATCAATGAATAATACCCCACCTTCCTCGAGGTTGGTGAGCAATCCTGCTAGGTCACCCGGCTTATCGAGAACGGGACCGGAAGAAACCTTGATGTCCGCTCTCATGCAGTTGGCAATGATGTACGCCAGGGTCGTCTTTCCCAGGCCCGGTGGACCAGTCAGCAAAACGTGGTCAAGAGCTTCTCCCCGCTGCCTTGCCGCCTGAATGAACACGTTCAGATTGTCCACGATCTTCGCCTGTCCCACGAACTCTTCAAACGACCGGGGACGAATCGTCGCATCAATTTCCAGCTCTTCGGCCAAGGGTTGTCTTTTAAGGATGTCCGATACTCTACTCATGAATGCTATCCGCTAATGTAACCGGTATCCAAAAGAACGGAGAGACGAGGCGTTGTTACGCCATCCTTCCCGTACTTTCACGTGAAGCTCAAGGAATACGGGTCGTTGCAAAAACATTTCAATTTCTTGTCGCGCTTGTTGCCCGATTTGTTTAATGGCTGTTCCTTTTTCTCCAATAATAATACGACGCTGATTGTCACGCTCCACAAGAATTTCGGCGCTTATGAAATCCTTGCCGTGCTCGCGCTCCTGGTATTCAACGATTACGACTTCGGTCGAATATGGTATTTCCTGGTGAAAATACGAGAAGATTTTTTCGCGGATGATTTCGGCGACGAAAAAACGCTCGGTTTGATCACTCAACTGGTCGGTCGGATAATAGGGTGGATGATACGGCATCTTGGCTACGACAGCCTGAACAAGCTCCGGCACGCCATCACCCGTGAGAGCAGACACGAGGTGAATATCATCGAATGACCAATCCTTGCGAAAGATATCAATCAACGGCAGCAGAGACCCTTTGTCCCGTACCAGATCAATCTTGTTCAGCACAACAATAGTCGGCGTCGTAATTCGTTCCAACGTCTCCCGCAATGGCGTGGAAACGAGAAAACCGGATGACGTCGCGCGAGCAGCATCGAGCAGAACCAGCGACAGGTCAACGTCATTGACGACACTTCGCACTTCAGCCATCATCGCTTTTTGAAGAAGGTATCGAGGATCAAGCAGACCCGGCGTATCGACAAATATCACCTGGTGATCAGGCCCGTTGAGAATACCGAGAACCCGTCGTCGTGTCGTCTGCGGTTTCTTGGTTACGATGGAAAGCTTCGTACCGAGGATATTGTTCAACAGCGTCGATTTACCGGCGTTCGGCAAACCAAATATTCCGACAAAACCCGATTTGAATTTTTC
>JALUUP010000499.1 GCA_027021285.1 Bacteroidota bacterium
CAACGGGGTGCTGGAGCTGAGGGACTCCGTGTTTATTCCTGCGATGTCAGTTTCAGCAATTCGAAAGAACCCGGAGGAGCGTTTGTTCCAGGTGGGCGATGTTTATCCCAACCCGGCTTCTGCCGGTGTGAACTATCAGGGATTTCTTATTCGTGTTCCCATATCTGTAAAAAAGAAAATGGCGGTAGGTTTTTCCATCATCGATATGATGGGTCAGGAGATATTTGAAGAACAGCCTCGTGTGTTTTATCCAGGCAACCATATCATTTCGGTCCCCGGAATCACGGTTCGTCCGGGTATTTACCTTGTAATCATCAGAACCCGAATGAAAGCACATTTTCGAAAGCTCCTCGTAATGTGAACGCGGGACGATTAATGACAGCTAAGTATTTACATTAATCAATAGATTATGTAGTTTCTTTTGTACATGGGGAAAAATGCACCGGCATAATACGGGTACGTTTCTTCATCGGTCACAGGCATATTTTCTAATACAACGTTTCTATAGTCGGAAGGTCTCACATGGGGGGAGAGGCCGTAGCAGGTATTCTAAAAAATCGATGTGACAATTGTGCTGAACTCAATGTTGCGAAACGAAGCAGGCCGTTCTTGTCCTGGAGATGGGTCTATGGATGATCATACATTCCTGATCCGGTTTCTTCGACGGATTACTATGTTGGTAGCTATTTTTCTGGTTATCCAGACCGTCAGTATTGCTCAGCCGAGGCTCAATTTTAAACGCATTGACGCCTTCACCTTTCCGGACATCACCCTTTACGTAACCGTAAAATGCAACGGAGAGGCCAGGCTGGATTTGAAGAAAGAAAACTTTACGATCAGGGAAAATGGTAAAATCGTCACGGATTTCGAGGTGATCTGTCCTGATCCGCTTGTACACTGTTGTATCTCCGTCGCCCTTGTTATTGACAAAAGCTTGAGTATGCAGGGAAACAAGATCCAACGAGCCAAAGAAGCGGCAAAGGTGTTCGTCGATATGATGGATGGGGTCTGCGACGAAGCGACGTTGGTGAGCTTTGGGGGTGACGTTGTTGTCGATGTATTCATGACCACCGATAAAGCCTTGTTGAAAAAGGGTATCGACGGGTTGGTATTAAATTTCGGGACGCTGTTGTGGGACGGGACCTATGCCGGGATTTCGGAATTAGTCAATAATGGAGTGAACGAGTGCCGTGCGGTTATTCTACTCACAGATGGACGCCCGTATGGCAACCAGCAATACACCCTTGCGGATTGTATCGCGCTTGCCCAGGCCAACAAAATCCGGGTTTTTGCCATTGGTCTTGGAAACAATGTAAACGAGCCACCATTGCAGCAACTGGCCCGGGAGACGGGAGGAACGTATTACTATTCCCCGTCCGGTGATGACCTTGTTGACATCTACAAGGAGATCAGCACGGTTATTTCCCAGTATTTCCAGGAATGCGAAATTCAGTTCCAGTCAACGTGTCCGGATGGATCCACGCGCACACTGGAAGTGACCGTTGGGTCCCCTGTGCAACTCCAGGCGAACCCTACACTCGGCTACACCGCGTGTCCCGGTACCGATACGAAGGTGAAGATCTTCAAAGCGCCCTATGATCCTTCCCAATTCGAGGATATCGACATCAAGCTCGGAGAAGTTACCGTGACGGGAGGGGGCACTGTTGACGTTCCGCTTGTTCTGGATACGTTCGTCGACGATGTGTTTAACGAGGCGACCTTTACGGTGCTTTTCGATAATTCCTGTTCGAAGTTCAACAAGATTACAACGAAGAATCATCTACTTGACGGGGTACTCATATCCTGGAAGCCGGTATCCGGTGGAATTGAATTCAAGATGGAGTCATCGAAGCGCATCACCGGACAGGGAGTTCTTGCGATGTTGACTTTTGAGGCTAGCGATCCGGATTGGCCGGTTCCAGGTGACGTCTGCTGCGAGCTGGTCATTTCAAGTTGGAAATTCGAGGCAGGATGTCTGAATCCCGTTCTTCATCCCGGTAAGATTTGTATCGAAGCCCGGAGACCCGACGTCGAATGTTTCCTTGAAATGCCGGACAGGTTGGATTGGGACAGGTTTGCCAAGGATTACAACCCCAATCCTTTCATTGTACAAGTGCAGTTGACAAACAACGGCAATCGCATCGCGGAAAATGGTCGCGCCACTATTACCGTTAATAAGAAAGATTTTGCTCTCGTCAGTCCGCAAGTAGATATCCAGCCAACAACGCCTGTTGATATCAAGGATGGGGGAGGAACCGGATCGGCGCGATGGTTGTTGCGTGCTTTGAGGCGGGTGGACGGTGATTCCGTCGAGGTTTGCATCACGGTTGAATTCGATAATCAAGATCCCGTCAAGTGCTGTCGCAAGATATGGATTCCACCGACGGAGCCCATCCTTGGCTGTAAGATCACGGTACCCCGTATCACGGCCAATAAACAGACGCTCAAATACGAACCCATGCCTTTCACCGTCACAGTCGAGGTGGAAAACAAGGGGGGGCTTCCGACAGATACATGTTACGCGACGATTCTATTGGAACCTGACCTGGAGCTAGCCCGCAAACCCGGGAACACGCAAATCAAAAATGTCATCCCATATTTTCTCGGACCAAACCAGAAAGGAACGGTCAGCTGGGAAGTTACTCATCCCATTACCTTGGATATGAAGCAATACAGCGTCAAGGTATGTGTCCGAGCCAGCAATGCGGATTCAGTATGCTGCGAGGTACCGCTTATTATTCCCCAGATGGAAGGTCCGAGGTTGACATGCCTGGCCGCCATTGTCGATTCGTTGGTGTACGATGAGCCGAACGACGTGTACGTACCAAATCCCTTCAAAGCAGTAGTGAGCGTGGTGAACGCGGGAACACTTCCAGCCGATAGTGTACGAGCGCGTATCATATTGCCGCCGGATTTTGTTCTCGACCCGCCGTCGCAAAACGACACGCTGTTTTTCAATCCTATGAAGCTGGATAGCTGGAAGCCGGGAGACCCGAGAAGCGAGTTGTCATGGACGGTTCGCTATCTCAAAAAGCTTGCTCAGCGGAAGTGCTTCCCGATCGAGTTCGAAATTATTGCCATCAATCCTGTAGGGCTTCCGGTTGATCCGGTCTTCTGTGAAACGGAAGTCTGCATTCCAAAGGCGGGAGACCCGAAAGTCAAGTGCTTGCTGATTGCCCCGGATTCCATCGTGTTGAATCCCGCCGGTACCGGTCTCACGCCAAATCCGTTTGAGATTAAGTATATCATGTGGAATGAAGGACGCCAGTCTTCAACCGTTTCTCATGCTCAGTTGATGTTTCCGTTCAACCAGGGTATTACGATCCAGGCTCCCGCGAGCGGAGCCATTATGACGTTGAACAAGACCCTTGATCCGGGTGACACTCTTGTATTGACGTGGACGATATTCGTGAGCAACTCCAAGGATGTAAGGTCGCCGAAGTTTCGTGTATTCGCGTATACTCTTGACGGCAGGGATATACTGTGCGAAAAAACAATTCCAATTGCGGCAATCAAGGTTGACTTGATCTGTCGCGCACAAGGGCCTGATACGCTTCGCTTCAACCGCATGACCACATCATACAATCCGAATCCCTTCAAAGGGTCATTCGAACTGGTGAACAATGGAGGGCTTTTCCTGCAAAACGTGGAAGCCTGTATCGAGTTGCCGCAGGGCATAGAGCTACAATCTGCGAATCCCGTACAAGACACCTGTGTGACGATTCCACAGATTGCGTCATTCCGTTCACGTACTGTTTCCTGGGATCTGATCTTGACGGACCAGCCCACGGTTGGCAGAACGAAACGGATCAAGATACGGTACCACAGTCCAACCCTGGGACCGGATTGGTTCGAATGCTTTTTCGACGTGTTTGTTGAACCGAGCGTGGGCGCCGTATTGCGTTGCGTTCTTGACGCACCGGATACAATTCGTTTTGCTGATACTGATTACCGGCCCGACAGGTTCAATGCCCGAATTGGAGTCTGGAACGAGGGGACGGGTCCGGCGGACAGCGTCCGCGCGTACTTGATCCAGGACACGCGGTTCAACATCATCGACCCGCGCGGTCCGAACCGGTACTTGATGGACTTGATGCAGCCGGGCGATTCGGTCAGTACGCAGTTCCTGGTGAAAGTAAACCCGCGTCAGGTATCGGGTTACGATACGCTGCGAGCGGTGGTCGTCGGCGTGGGGACGGTTCCGGCAGTATGCGAATACCCGATATGGGTGGAGAAGGAAGCACGGCCGGTGTTCGACGTATCGTGCCAGGCGACGCCGGATTCGCTGGTTTTCGACGAGAACCTGAACGATTACGTCCCGAACCCGTTCCAGGTGACGATGATCGCGGTGAACGTGGGCGACACGTACGCGGACGATTGCAAGCTGGTGTTCGTAGGTCCGCCGAAATTCACGCCGGTGGGCCAGGATCCGGTGATCAACGTGGGCCGGATGACGGTCGGACAAAGCGTAACGCACACGTGGGATATGCGCGCGTTGCGTCGCACGACGAGCGGCGTGGACACGATGATCTTCCAGATCCAGGGTCAGGGCGGCATGGGCGAACGGATCGTGATCGGAGAATGCCGGGTGCCGGTGTACGTGCCGGCGGCGCGTGTCGCGGAATACACGCTGACGTGCACGGCGCCGAATGCGCTTCAGTACGACAACGGCGTATACATTCCGGATCCGTTTTTGCTGACGGTGGACGTATTGAACTCCGGTGGGGCTGACGGACGTGGATTGAAAGCGACGTTGCAATTGCCGAGCGGTGTAGAGCTGGCGGCGGGCGAGACGGCGGTGAAGGTGCTGCCGGATGTTCCGTCGCAGGAGCGGACGCAGGTGGTCTGGCGTTTGCGGGCGATTGCGCGAGACGACACGTCGTCGGTTCGTTTGTGCGTGACGGTGGTCGACACGTTGGGCCAGCGAGGCGAATGCTGCACGGACGTGTTGATTCCGAAGGCCGACCGGGCGCAGTTGGGGTTGGTTTGCAGCGCACCGCAGCGCTTGGAGGTAGATCCGACGAAGGGCGAATACATCGGGAATCCGTTCACGGTGACGCTCGAGGTGGAGAACCAGGGGGCGTTGCAGTTGCGGAACGTGAAGGCGACGATTCTACCGCAGAGTTCGGAAGTCGTGGTTTTGGATCAGGTACAGAAGGTCTTGGCGTTGTTCCTTGATCCGGGCGCGAAGGCGGGACCGGTGGAATGGAAGGTTCAGGCTCAGCCGCGTACGCAGAGCGGTCCGATCGAGATACGTATCCGCGTAAGCGCGGACGGATTGGCGCCGAAGGAGTGCGTGGTACGGATCGAGATACCGGAGTTGGGGATGCCGTTGCTGGCGTGTACGCCGTGGACGGTTCCAATGGACACGCTGCACTTCGATCACAGCAAGGGGGCGTACGAGCGTGATCCGTTCGAGGTACGGTTGAAGGTATGGAACGCGGGGAAGAGCCAGGCGCGGTCGGTGAAGGCGATGGTACTGCCGCCGACGGGAGTGACGCTTGCTCCGGGAGAGAGCGCGATCAAGGCGTTGACGCCGAACACGTTGAGCGTAAACGACAGCGGTTTCGTCAGTTGGGAGTTCAAGCCGGTGCGGATGGACGAGGGGTACAACCGTCGGTTCGTGTTCAACGTGACGTCGGACCGCGGATCGCCGGCGATTTGCAACGTGACGTTGTTCGTGCAGGGTGCGCCGAAGATATCGACGTTGACGATTCCACGTGACAACGTAGGCAGTTTCGGAGACAAGATCCAGGTACCGGTGTACATCGACGAGACGATCGGCAAGGATATTCGAAGCTACCGTTTCCGTATCCAGTACGATCCGACGGTGGTTCGATTACTCGAACCGATTTCC
>JALUUP010000500.1 GCA_027021285.1 Bacteroidota bacterium
GCTCGCGCACACGCGGCAACCGGTTGACGTGTCCCGGCGGTTGTTGATGACCACGGCGGTGTCCGGCCTGGCCGCCATTCCCCTGATGCGGGCGGAAGCGGGACTGAAAAAGGGGAACGATCCGTCGCTGGTGCGTCCTCCCGGCGCGGTCGGCGAGGAAGCCTTCCTGTCCCGGTGCGTGCGATGCGGCGAGTGCATGAACGTGTGCCCCAACAACGCCCTCCACCCCACGCTGTTCCAGGCGGGCCTGGAAGGACTGTGGTCGCCCATGCTGGTGCCGCGCATCGGGTACTGCGAACCCACCTGCGTTCTCTGTGGGCAGGTCTGTCCCACCGGGGCCATCGACGAAATCACGCCGCGGGAAAAAGCGTGGGTGCCGGTAGCGGGTCAGAAAAAGACGGACAATCCCCCGCTACGGATCGGTCTCGCTTTTTACGACTTCGGGCGCTGCCTGCCGTGGGCCATGGCGACCGAGTGCATCGTGTGCGAAGAGTGGTGTCCCACCACCCCGAAGTCCATTTATTTCGAAGAAGTGGAAATCCAGGACAGCAAGGGGGAGTGGAAGCTCCTCAAGCGGCCGCACGTCGATCCCGCCCTGTGCGTGGGATGCGGCGCATGCACGTATGCCTGCCCTGTCAAGGGCGATCCGGCGATTTACATCACCAGCGTGGGTGAAACCCGGAACCCAAACAACGCCATCTTGTTGAAGAAAAGAAGCAAATCATGAAACGACACATTTCCATACTCGGATGTCTCTTCCTGCTCGCTGTCGCCGCCAATTCCGCGCCACCGGACATCCGCTCCCTGCTGCCGAAAAACAACGAGGTCAAGGGCTGGGTGCGCGACGGCAAGGTCCGTGTTTTCTCTCACGATGAGCTGTGGGAGTACATCGACGGCGGAGCCGACGTGTACCTCGATTACGGTTTCCGGAAAGTCGCCGCCGTGGATATGAAAAACGGTTCCAGGACCATCACACTCGACATTTACGACATGAAAAAGCTCGAAGGCGCGTTCGGCATGTACGCGCGCGAACGGTCGCCGGGCTACAAATTCATCAAGATCGGCGCGGAGGGCTACCGCGAGGGTGTGGCGCTGAACTTCTACCAATCCCGGTACTACGTCAAGCTCACGGCCTTTTCCGACGATGCCGTCACCCGAAAGGCCCTCACCAGGTTGGCGGGAGTGGTTTCGAAAAACATCGGCTCCGGAAAAAAGCCGCCTGCCCTGCTGTCCCTCTTCCCGCCCAAGGGAATGAAAAAGCACACCGAGACCTACGAAGCAAAGCGGTTCCTCGGCTCCACGGCGCTGCGAGGCTCCTTCACGGCCAAGTACCAACGCCGGGGCGCGAAATTCACCGCCTTCATTTGCCGCGCAAAATCCGCCGCCCGCGCAAAATCGCGTCTCAACAGCTTCCGTCCCAAACTCTCCGGCCGGGGCTCCCTCGACGATCTCGTACAAGACCTCGGCGACCAGATCCTCACCGGCCGTGTCAAATCAGGCGACGTGGTCCTGGTACGAAAAGGCGCGTACATTCTCGGCATCGTTCCCGCTCCGAAGTCCAGGACGACAACGACCTTCATGAAAAAATTCCTGGCCAGGATCGGGAAATAATTTCGAGTCGCTTCCCCACCCAAGGTCAACCTGTTGCCGGTAAAACACTGGTATCATTATTCATGAAAATTTAAAATCAGATTTTACATTTTCATGAATAACCTGACGTCCAGCCGCTGTCGCTCCATTTTTCAAAAATAATTTAACGTTGTCCTCATTTTTCCGAATCCAATAGAGGATATCTGCATCTAATTACTTGAAGACAGGACGATATTACGTTTCGTCACGGAAAAAAGAGAAACCGAAGCACCTGGAGCGATGCACTCATCGTTGAAACACAAATCTTCTCCCGCCTTTCCCAAGGAAAGCGCGGGTGTCTTTTTATCAGGATCGATCGTTCCTGGTTTTTTATTTCGACAAACCCATAACAAAGGATTTTGCGGCAGTTTATGAAGAAATTACTCATTCTCGGCGCCGGTACAGCCGGAACCATGATGCTGAACAAGCTGGCTCCCGTTCTCGAACGCGACGAATGGGAAATCACCATCGTCGATCAGTACGAAACCCACTACTACCAACCCGGATTCCTGTTTATCCCATTCGGGATTTACACCAGGCGCGACGTGATCAAGCCGAAGCGGGATTTTTTCCCGCCGGGCGTCAACGTCGTTTTTTCGACGATCGACGTCATCGAACCGGAGCAGAACCGCGTCCGGCTGGAAAACGGAAAACTCCTTCCGTACGACTATCTCATCGTCGCCACGGGGAGCAAGATCAATCCCGGCGAAACCGAGGGTATGCTCGACGGCGGCTGGCGAAAGAATATCTTCGATTTTTACACGGTGGAAGGCGCCTGCGCCCTGCAGCACTTTTTCAAGTACTGGGAAGGCGGCAAACTGGTGCTCAACATCACGGAAATGCCCATCAAGTGCCCGGTGGCGCCCCTGGAATTCGTGTTCCTTGCCGACTGGTGGTTCACGGAACAAGGCTTGCGCGACAAGGTGGACATCAGCTTCGTCACACCTCTGCCCGGCGCGTTCACCAAGCCCCGCGCATCGCAGGTCTTCGGCGACTTCCTGGACAAGAAGAACATCCGCCTCGTGCCGGAATTCAACATCGCCCGCGTGGACGCGGAAAACAACAAGATCGTTTCCTGGGACGAGCAGGAAGTCGAGTACGACGTCCTGGTGACCATCCCCACCAACATGGGCGACGAGCTGATCGCGCGCTCCGGCATGGGCGACGAGTTGAACTTCATCCCCACCGACAAACACACGCTCCGGTCCAAGAGCTGGGACAACATCTTCGTCATCGGCGACGCCACCGATCTGCCCAGCTCCAAGGCGGGTTCTGTCGCACACTTCGAGTCCGACATCCTTTTCGAGAACTTCCTGAGCGCCGTGGAAGGCCGCCGCTTGCGGGCGAAGTTCGACGGCCATGCCAATTGCTACATCGAGTCGGGATTCGGAAAAGGCATCCTGATCGACTTCAATTACGATACCGAACCCCTGCCCGGAAAGTATCCCCTGCCGGGCGTGGGACCGTTTTCACTGCTCGAAGAAACCAAGATGAATCACTACGGGAAAATCATGTTCCGGTGGATGTACTGGAACTTGCTCCTGAAAGGAGCGGAACTCCCCATCGAACCGCAGATGCTCATGGCAGGAAAGAGGAGCTGACATGAACGACGCAACCATTGAAGCCCAGTTACAAGCCATCCAACGGAAACTGGACGATATTTCCGAGGAGCTGGCGGTGGCGCGCAAGCAGCGGCAGGAAATGCAGGAGCTGAAAGAGGATCTCACCATTATCGCAAAGGACATGTTCAACACCGCCGTGGAGGAACTCGAGGACGTCGCCCCCTTCATCCGCACAGGGGATTTCCTGCACCTGGTCAAGAAGATCCTGCGCAACACCAACAACATCACCGGCGCAATCTCGAAGCTGGAGAGCGCGCTCGACTTCATCGAGGATGCCCGGCCCGTCGGGAAAGAACTGTTCAACGACGCGCTGGAAAAACTCGACGAGTTCGACCGCAAGGGCTACTTCAAGTTCTTCGAAGCGTCGCTCGAAATCGTTGACAACGTGGTTACGCACTTCACCGTCGAGGACGTGCGCCTGCTCGCCGACAACATCGTTACCATCCTCGAAACGGTGAAAAATTTGACACAGCCGGAAATGCTCCAGGCCCTCAACAACGGCCTGAACGTGTACCAGAACCTCGACCCGAGGAACGTTCCCGAGTACACCGTGCTCAAAGCGTTCAGGGAGTTGCATACTCCCGAAATGCGGCGTGGAATCGGGTTCATCATTTCATTCCTCAAAAACGTTACCGTAGAACAAACCCAAGCAGCATAAAGCAAAGAACACCAGAAGGAGAATTAAAACATGCCACAACGTGAAATAGCCGGAACAATGATCGATTTCGATGATGAAGGCTTCATGACCGATCACACCCAATGGAACGAGGACATTGCCCGCGTCCTGGCCAAGGAAGAAGGCATCGAGGAATTGACCGACCGTCACATGGCGGTGATCAACTTCATGCGAAAGGAATTCGAGGAGAAGGGCACCGGCCCGTCAATCCGCAGGCTGACCAAGGAAAGCGGCGTTCCAACCAAGGAACTCTACCAGCTCTTCCCCAAGGGACCGGCCAAGAAGGCCGCCCGTATCGCCGGTATCAAGAAGCCGCAGGGCTGCGTCTAATACACACACTAACCGCACCAAGGAGAAACCATGCCTGAGCCGATCGAAAAAGTATCCATTGTCATTTCCAAGGGATCGCTGGAAGGAGTGTATCCCGGCCTCATCATGGCCAACGGCGCCCGGATGGAAGGCATCGACGCTATGCTGTTCTTCACGTTTTTCGGGTTGGATGCGATCACGAAAAAACGGATGAACAACCTCAAGGTGGCGACCGTCGGAAACCCCGCCATGCACATGCCCAGCGTCATCGGAATGCTCCCCGGCATGTCGGCCTTCGCCACCTCCATGATGAAAAAAGAGATGGAGAAACTGGACATTCCCCCGGTGGACGAGTTTATCGAGATGATCCACGATTCCGGCGCCGGAATTTACGCGTGTAAGGCTGCCATGGATATGTTCCATCTCAAGAGGGAAGACCTCTGCGACCCGGTGGACGGAATTCTCACCGTCGGTGAGTTTTACGAAAAATCCGCGGGAGCGCAGATCATCTTCACCTGATTCACATGATCCCCACCTGCAGGAAGGGATCACCGGACCGGCACAGCGCCGTCCCGGGGTCCCTTTTTCATTTTCCTTAAGCCCCGGCTTACATTCTTACACAGTCGCCCGGCCGGTTTTCTTCTGGATCATTTCACCGGCGTACGCCCCGATGAGCGTCACCACGATTCCAATGATGACACCGACGAGTTTCGTTTTGCCCCAGACCGGGACGAGCGTGAGAGCCACGATGTCAATGTCCAGGATGACCGTCAGGAAGCCGGCCACCGCTCCCTCGCGAATCGTCACTCCCGGCGACTTCCAACCAACCACCAGACCGGTAAGAAAAAGACCCACGATAAACGCCCACATGACGAGCGTGAATTGCGCGCCGAGAAGGATCGCGATAAAACTGGCCTTTACCATGCTGATCGTCACGCCGATAACCATCCCGCACAATATCCAGGACCACTGAAGGTATTCCTGCGCCCCACTCGCCGGTACCCTGGAACCCTGGAGCAATTCACCGACCCATGCCCCAACCCACGTCAGGATAAAACCGTTACACATGACGAGCGCCATGTCGGACATGGAGAGGGCTTTGAAGCCTTTCAGTTCCAGCCCTCTCAGAACGAAGAAACTGACTACGGCCACAGCCGCAGCCGCCAATCCCGGCTCCATGATCGTTCTCTCCTTCGATGCCAGCGCGGCCACGACACCCATGATAATAAAGCCGGACAGGACGCCCATCACAGGCAGACGCGGCGTGGCGAAAAAGGATCCGCTGAAGTACCCGATCCCGATAACAAACACCAGTCCCGTCAACAACGCCAGGACAGCCGTTAGAAAATGGAACGATTTACCCATAATGCCTCCTTGATGATTATGGATAATGATACTTACTTCTGGTTCACTCGCTCTGTCAATATTGCAAGATGAGAGGTTATAGTCAACATGAATCGACGAAAGCCCACGGCTTGTCAGGTTTGTAAGAGGGGTCTTTCACCACGTTCTTTTGTCTTGGCGCTGAATTTGCGGATTACAAATACCCACGGTTTATAAGGATTGTAGGAGGGATTTCCAAATCCCGAATTT
>JALUUP010000501.1 GCA_027021285.1 Bacteroidota bacterium
AACGTCTTGCTGATACCCGGATGCAGCTTGAATAACATAAAGGCAAGTCGGCGGAAACGATATCCGAACCAGGCGACTCTTTGGGCTGCCTCGAAGTCGGGGTAAAATTCCTGGCTGACGCGATTCTGGTAGTCGGTTAGCACGGGGTGGTCCGATTCGATCGCAGAATGGACGGCATCCGCTGCGATTTGTCCGCTGCGAATGGCATAATAAATGCCTTCGCCGAGAAACGGATCGACGAGAGCCGCGGCATCACCCACCAAGAGGGAACGCCCCTGGGTGAGTTGGGATTTCGAACCGGCAAACAAGGGTATACGGAATCCCTGCCGCTTTTCCTCCAGGACGAGTTTTTCAACGCCCTGCTCCTCGAGAAACGTCGTGTAGAACTCCTTCGGATGTTTCGACAACTCCTTTACCGAACCCACTCCCACGGACCAGTGATTTTCCTTGGGAAATATCCAGCCATACCCGAATGGAATTGCCCCGATATCGAGGCGCACCGTTCCCTTCATCCCCTCGAATGATTTCTGATCAACTTTCACCTCGCCTTCCAGGGTAACGGCAACATCACGCAGAGGACCATAGCCGAGCAAACGACCGACCACGCCGTTGACGCCGTCGGCGCCGATCAGGAAACGACAGCGATGGGTGCCGCGTGTCGTGTGGACAAGGTACCCGTCCCCGAGCTCCTCGATATCCGTCACCGCCTCGTTATCGTGAATCTCCGCGCCGGCAATCCCGGCTTTCATCGCCAGGTGATAGTCAAAAAGATCCCTGCTCACCATGTACGCGATCGGCTCGGGCGAGACAACATTGATTTCCCCTTCGCCGTGAAACGTCAGGACAACCTTGGTGATCTTGTCTTCGGCAAGGGATTCGACGTCTTCATCGATGATCGTCTGGATCTTTGCGGACAGGCAACCGCCACAGGGCTTGTGCCGGGGCATGGAGTACTTCTCCACCACGAGGACATGATGTCCCTTGGACGCCAGACGGTACGCCGCGGAGCTTCCACCGGGACCCGATCCAACTATTATCGCATCATATATTTCCATAGGATTGCACCTCTCTTTCTGAGTCACCGGGCGGTCCGACGTTCTCGTTCCACTCGGTTTGTTGAAGGATCACGGAATGTATCCGTGTTCCAGGTTCAGCAGCGAGTTCCTGTCGTCGAACTGGTCGTTCCATACATTGTCGATGGAATACACCAATCCGACCTGGAATCGCGTTTCGTTCTTTCCAAAAAGCTTTTGCAAGTCCCCGTTGAACGCGATGTATTGAAACTGGAAACCCGCGTCAAAATTCTCCCCCAATCGATAAAAGGCGTTGGCGAGGAGCTGGTACTGGCTGGTCGAATTTTCCAGGTCGGGAAAGGTCTTGTACCCGAAGGAAAGCGCCACCTGGGCAGCCGGTCGCTCCAGCTTGCGATACAGGTAACGCAGGGAAGTGAACGTCGCCACGTTCCTGGCCCTGGTCATCGAAGCGTAATCGGAAACCGTCGCGACTTCACTGAACCCCGAATTGTAGATTGTCTGGTGGCGCAAGTCCCAGAAGTGCACGGGATCGGGTCGGATATTGAGAATGGTCGAGAAGATGACATTCTTCAGCGTACGGTCGAACGTGTTGAAGTCGCCGGGCCTATCCGTCAGGAAATTGTTGAAACTGACGCCGACTTGCTTCAAGAGTTCCCGGTTCCATGTTTGCGTTTGGGGAACGATGTATTGGAAAGAAAAGCCGATGCCGTTCAAATCGAAATTCGTCTCCTCCGCCGGTGGAATCGGTGTTTCCCGGTACCGTTCGCCGTGCACGGTAAGCCAGTAACGCTGTCCGAAAATGTGCGTCAATTCGAGCACGTTCCCGTACTGGTTGTCTTCCGTGTCATCGCCGGCCGAGAAGGGATTCAGCACGTCGGTAAGAAAAATGGCGTCGTCATCCCGCAACGTGGGGAACTCGATGAGCGAGCTTCGGACCCGCGACCGGCCCATTTTCAAGATGTCGGACTTGTTCTCGATCAAAACGAACACCTGGTGAAAGAACACCTGCCCCAGGTTCGAATTCGCGTCGGGGAACTGGAACCCGATCACAAGTTGCCCGCGATAATTATTGTACAGCTTTTGCCGGAATCCGGTCAGGATGCCGGAATCCGAAAAGTCGTTCACGGCCGACGTCGTCTCTCCCGACTCATTATTTACATTGAACGACATCACTCCCCGTGCGCCCAGTTGAATTTCTGGGTTGACCTGGGCCTGCACGAAATCAACAATTCCGAGAAGCATCGCAATGCTCATGAACATTTTCAAAACGATCCGTGCCATTATTTCTTTCCTCCTGATTGCAAACGCATGCAGAAAAACCGCGCGTCGGGCCGAGCCTGCGCTCCCGACGCCCCCATGGCCTCGAAAAGACCTTTCGTCATCATGCCCGCCTCCCGTTGTCCGGGAATACAAGCAGCGCATCAGAACATTCCTAGCCATCGACATGGTTCATTCATCCAGCGCCACCATCGGCAGCGCGGTAAGTCCCATCTTCCTGGCCATCATGTCCACAGCGGCTTCTTCCGCGGGCATGTCTTCATAAACCAGGGCCATCAGGTTTCCTCCCGGGTATAAACCGTTGTTGGTAACTCTGCGCGTATCGTGGTCGTGAAACGTCCAGATGCCGCGATTCTTTCCTTCGATGATGATATCGAGGGTTTTCCCGGGGCTCAGGCGCAGGGTGTTCATCTGCCAGGGTTGCGGAACGGGGAGACCGTCGTCGCAGACCAGCCAGAAATCGTGGCCGTGCAGGTGGAGGTAATGCTCTTCCCCGCCTGCATTGATCAGGCGCACGCGGATGTTTTCGCCTTCCCTGATATAGAGGTTCGGCGTGGACGGGTAGCTTTTTCCGTTCACCGTGAACCATTGCGGCTGCGCCAGCTCGGACGGCGCCCTTCTGTTCACCACGTACGGCGGCTGGTAGCCGTCCTCGACCGATTCCTGGAATTCCTCCTTCGTGTTGA
Source organism: Bacteroidota bacterium (assembly GCA_027021285.1). GTDB lineage: Bacteria > Bacteroidota > Ignavibacteria > SZUA-365 > JAADGX01 > JAADGX01. The sequence continues at coordinate 2,999 of JALUUP010000501.1, forward strand.
ACACGGCAAACCGCTCCTTGTCAAATCGCCCGGTTTTCATCAGGTACATTCTTTCCTTCATCCGTTCCAGCATGCTGTTCAATTCCCGCCGGATGAAGTTGACGTCGTGCGCCGAATAGATCAGCGTGTACTCGCGCTCGTACGGGTATTTCTTCTTGATGGGATCGTCCGGGTCTTCAATAATAAAACTGCCGTACATCCCCGACTGCATGTGCAACAGCGTGCCCCAGTGGCAATGGTAGAAATGCGTTCCGTACGGCTCCGCAACGAACTCATAGACGAACTCCTGGCCCGCCATCACCGGCATTTGCGTTACGTAGGGCACCCCGTCCATGCGCCACGGCACGTGCATCCCGTGCCAGTGAATCGTGTGGTTCAATTCGGTCTTGTTCTTGAACTTGATCCGGACCTTGTCCCCCCGGTTCACCCTGAATTCCGGTCCAGGCACCTGGTCGCTGAACGCCAGGGTGTGGATTTTGAATGCGGGAACGATTTCATGCTGGTAGATATCGATATAGAGCTGGAACTCCTTGACGTCCCCGTCCATTTCCGGGATCAACGGCTGGGGAAATCTCATCCGGTTGGCAACGATCGTGGATTCCGCCAACAAGGTGCTCGGAAGCAAGGCCGCCGTCGTAGCGGCGGCGCCGGTTTTCAAAAAGGTTCTCCGTTTCATACGTCCTCTCTTCACTAGTAAAACCTGTTGTTAACAACATGTATATTAAACGTGGTTTTCTCTTTGCCTATCTTGCGCATCCGATACATCGCATTACGCTGTTCGAGCCGGTTTCAGCTTGCGCCAGGTCAGGTGTTCGTAGTAACTGGACCATAACATGCCGAACGTGAACGCGAAAACGAGTTCTTCGATCGGTATCCCGATGATTTCGTACCCGGAAATGGCCGACAGCGTCCATACCTGCTCAACGTATCCGGGAGCCAGTAACGAGAGCGGAATAAAATAGACCGCGTAGAACAAGGTGAAGAGCAGGCCGCCCACCCAGATCTTGACCTTGAGGTCCGGACGGCACCACAACGCGGCCAACCCCGCCAGAAACATGGTCAGCGTGGAGGTGTAGATGGGATTCCAGTCGGTGGAAAAATAGAACAGGGGAAAAAGCACAACTGGAGACAACAGGGTCCAGATATGAAAGCGGTGGCGGTGGTGATGCCGTTCCGCGACGCTCATCTTCTCGTGATCGACCTTGAACACCAGGTCATACAGAACGATGCCCAGCCCTCCGATTCCAAAGCAAAAGATCAGGCTCTCGATATCGAAACCGGTCCTGTGGGCCAGGTCGAAAAGCGACGGGGGATGCCAGTACTCGGGAACGAACAGCGGTTCGGTCAGCCCGAAAGGCATGGTCAGCAGGCTGGCCCAGAGCATGCGTTTTCTCGCTTGACGGTAGGAAACGAACACAATCAGCCATACGGCGATAAATCCCATCGACCAGGTAAACCAGATATACTCATCTGCCATGTTTTTGCCTCTCTTCTTTTGATGTATGATCGGCGGCCCAGGTATTAATGAATCCGACCGGACCGGCATGGAATGCGTCATTCATTTTCATACGTGGGCGCGCGCCGCCGGAAATCAAAGCGTGCATCAGGCGATCAACCCGGCGAAACAGATTTTTTGAACCGGGGCACAAACGCGGGTACGGATTCCCGGTATCGCCGGTACGCTTCCCCGAATTGCTTCTCGACGACTTTTTCTTCACGCATGGCCAAACGATAGTACGCGTACATCAGGACCGGCCACATGATCAACGTGATGAGGGTCGGCCACTGTATCAACATTCCGATGGTGATGAGAAAGAGGCCGGAGTACTGGGGGTGGCGCATGCGCGCGTAAATCCCGTCGGTAACCAGCCCGCCCTTCGCCTCGTGGATTTGCTTCCACCCCTTTCCCATCACGATCAACCCGATCAGCATGACGAATCCGCCGAGCTGGCAAATGATCAACTTGACCCACTCAGGAGCTCCGAACAGGGTTCCCAGCAGGTGGCCGTTGACGTGCTGGAACGGATCGGCGATACCCAGTTGCTCGCCAAAAAGGGAAAGGACGATGTAAATGGTCAACGGAAAGCCGTACATCTCGACGAAGAGAGCGACAATGAAGGCCGCGAACACTCCCAGGGTTCGCCACTCGTACTTCTTTTTCGGGCGCAGAAATCCCACGACAAATACGCCGAAAATCCCAACGTTAAATATGACCATCCACCAGATTCCGTAGTCGTACGATTCGTGCATACTTTTTATCCTTTCATTTCCCCGAGATTAAATCTTTTACACGTTACAAAAAAATACTTTCCTGTTCATCCTGTTTGAGTGATGTATGAGCCAAAATGAACCTCGTATCATCACTGCATCAACAATCATACCTTTTTCAAATTCACATGACATCATGCTTTCGCGAGCCGGCAATATTTTCTCGATAATCACGGCCGGAAGCAGGTATCTCCCCGGATCGAGATTCGGCGGGAATCGACATCCCCCATCGGGATGAAAACGTCAAAGATGAAGCGCAGAAGGCCTGGCTGCCGCCGGTAGTGCGCGTGTCGATAACGAACCGTGGATACTTGTTGTTACCGGATAAACAAGCGTTTGGTCAGATAGCGATAGAGGGCCTCGATCAGTACGGCGCCCGCCAGTGTGATGAACGTGCCGTAAAACGCCGCCCGCTGGGTCTGCCACTGGTACGAGACGAGAGCCAGGAAAACGACCATGAGAACGACCGTGTTGAAAAGAATGAATC
>JALUUP010000502.1 GCA_027021285.1 Bacteroidota bacterium
ATCGGAGCCAATGAAAACAATGACCTCCGCGTCGGAACTACGCGTGACCAGGATGTTTCGCGTGCAGACGAGGCATCGCGTGCATTCACAATCCTCCCAAGGCGTTGTAATCGCTCCCGCAGCCCCGAGCGGAATCGAAGGGCCGGAAGGTTCACCATCTTTCCGTGGTGTCGAAAGAGATCCCGCAGCCCCGAGCGGAGTCGAAGAGCCGGAAGGTTCACCATCTTCCGGTGGTGTCAAAAGAGATCCCGCAGCCCTGAGCGGAGTCGAAGGGCGGGCGAACTCTCTCTTTTCCCTTGGCGTCACGATCCCGGCGGTTCCACGCGATTTGCCTTCCAGAAGATTCGCTAAAACCTGTACATTGATTTTATGGCGCGCCAGTGTTCGTTCCACGTACGACCGCCAACCCTGGCTGACCACAGTCAAAGAATGACCGCCATCGTGAATCCACCGGGAGAAATCCATGAACGAAGATGTAACGAGCAACGCACCGTACAACTCTCCCAGCTTCGCTTCGTCCACCTCGTCAACACGCACCCGCGGCTCGGTATTATCCCCTTCAAGAATGGAATTGAAGGAGCAGAACACGGAAAATTTCAGGGGACTTTTAATATTCACGACACTGAACAGATCATTTCAATAAACCCGTCTCGGCGATAATACATGCATCACGTTTTCATTCCAAGGAAGAACCTCATTCTGCGGGCATTTCCCGGGCAAACCATTTACGACGTTTTGCGCAAACACGACGTTCCGATAGGCTCTTCATGCAACGGCGAGGCGGTTTGCGTCAAGTGCAAGGTGCAGGTCCTGGAGGGAATGGATCACCTCGATTCTCTCAACAAGGAAGAAGCGCAAGTGCGAAAAGCGTATTCGTTCGCCGACAACGAGCGGCTCGCATGCCAGGCCCGCATCCTCGGCGATATTACGATTTCGACGTTGTACTGGTAACAATTACCATTCATTCTCACAAGATTTCACCCCAGGCGCTTCTCCAGAAAACCCGCTGTTTTCAGCAAGGTCGTTTCGTCGAACGCCGGGGCAAATATCTGCAGACCTATCGGTAATCCCCGTGCATCAGCGCCGCACGGAACGCTGATTGCGGGAATTCCCGCCAGGTTTCCTCCCACGGTGAAAACATCCGCGAGAAACATGTCGACCGGGTCCCCGGTGCGATCGCCGAGTTTGAACGCCGTCGTCGGCGTGGTCGGTGTTATGATCACGTCCACCTTCTCGAAAGCCTCTTCAAAATCTTTCGCCACCAGCCTGCGAACCTGCCGGGCTTTCCGGTAATAATCCTGGTCGAACCCCTGGGACAGAATGTACGTCCCGATCATGATCCGCCGCTTGACTTCCTCTCCGAAGCCATCGGTTCTGGAACGCATCACCATTTCCTGGTACGTATCCGCCGAGCGTCTAAATCCGTATTCCACTCCATCAAACCGGGCAAGGTTGGACGATGTATCGGCCATCGATATGCAGTAGTACGCCGGTACCGCGTATTCAGCGTGTGGGAGCGAGACCTGATGCACGGAGGCGCCCGCTTCGGCAAGGACGTTAGCCGCGTTCATAACAGCATCGCCGATCTCCGTGGACAAGATCGATGGAAAATATTCCTCCGCTATACCCACACGTAATCCCTCCACGTTATCCGGCGGGGACAAAGGAAAATCCGGGACGGGTACATCGGCGGAAGTCGCATCCCGCGGGTCCCTTCCACTTATAACGCGCAGGACACGGGCGAGGTCTTCTACGTTTCCCGCCAGCGGTCCGATCTGATCACACGACGGAGCAAATGCCACGAGCCCATAGCGCGACACTCTCCCGTACGTTGGTTTTAATCCCGCCACACCGCAAAACGACGCCGGTTGCCGGATGCTTCCGCCGGTGTCCGAACCCAGAGCGGCGTGAACCATGCCGGTTGCAACCGCCACCGCCGACCCTCCGCTGGAGCCCCCTGGAACCCGTGAAGGATCGCGTGGATGCAAAACGGGGCCGAAAATGGAGCGCTCGCTGGACGACCCCATGGCGAACTCGTCGAGATTCGTCTTCCCGATAATGATCGCGTCCGCCGCGATCAGGCGTTCGACGGCGGTAGCATGATACGGCGAAATATAGTTTTCGAGCATCCGTGAGGCACAGGTCGTGCGATGCCCGCGCACGCAGATGTTGTCTTTCACCGCCACGGTCATACCGGCAAGCGGTCCCGCGCGACCAGCCCGGATTTTTTCATCGATGCCTCGCGCGGCGTCGAGCGCTTCGGCGTCAAAAACTTCTAAGAAAGCATTGAGATCCTCACGCGCATGAAGGCGCGCGAGGCATTCGACAACTACGTCAGCAACGGAAAGCTCTCGCGAGAAGAGTTGTTCTCTTGTGAAACCATACGAACGCAACGCATCCACGGTGTCACGGGACTGGGTACGGGATACTCACGGTCGGTTGTCAGCCAGGCTGCGATCAGAGGTGGGAATGGCAACCGCGGCTACTTGTTTTCCTCTTTCTTGTCTTCCTTTTTCTCTTCGGCGATGTCTTCCTGGATGTCCTTGGCGGCTTTCCGGAATTCCCTGATGCCCTTGCCGAGCCCCTGTGCAAGTTCCGGTATTTTCTTTGCGCCGAAAAACACCAGGATGATCAATAAAATGATGAGTATTTCGGGTGTCCCTATGTTTCCAAACATTGTTCCTCCTTGGCTGCCTCTGCAGCGCTGCTTCTATACCATCTGATAAGTGAATGAAAAATTCCTAATCCGTCACTGGACCCGAGGATGTCTTCCGCACAGCGCTCGGGGTGCGGCATCATTCCCAGTACGTTCAACGTCGGATGGGTGATACCCGCGATGTTGTTCACGGATCCGTTGGGGTTGCATGCCCGCGTGATTTCGCCCGCATCGGTCGAATACCTGAACACGACAAGGTTGTTCCCTTCCAATTCCTGGATGGTCTCTTCGTCCGCGTAATAATTTCCCTCTCCATGCGCTACAGGTATACGGAGGATCTGACCCCGAAACAAGCTGCGCGTAAAAATCGAATCCGTGTTTTCCACCCTGATGTGCACGTACTTGCAGACAAAATTCAGCGACTCGTTCCGCAGCAGGGCGCCGGGCAATAACCCCGATTCGAGGAGAATCTGGAAGCCGTTGCAGATTCCGAGCACGGGTCCGCCTGCTTTCGCGAAGCGCACGACTTCTTTCATGATCGGCGAAAAGCGCGCGATTGCTCCGGCACGCAGGTAGTCGCCGTAGGAAAATCCGCCCGGCAGAATAATCGCGTCCACGCCCTCGAGGTCCGTCGTCTTGTGCCAGAGAAAAACGGCTTCCTGCCCAGCAACGTGCTTGGCCACGTGGTAGGCGTCGTGGTCGCAGTTGGATCCCGGGAAAACAACGATTCCGAATTTCATGCTGGCTCGCGTTCCGTTTCTTCAAGAGTATATGAATAGTCTTCCATGACCTGGTTGGCCAGGAGTTTTCGACAAGCCTGGTCAAGGATCTCGCGCGCATTCTCCTCCGACTCAGCTTCGACATTCATGGTGATGTATTTTCCTACACGAACGTTGGTACAACTCGTGTACGTCAACTCGTGCAGGGCATGTTCGATCGCCGTTCCTTCCGGGTCGAGGATGGAAGAGCGCAGCGTGACGATGATGCGGGCGTTGTAAACGGGCATGGTTTTCTCACGAATGGTTAGCTGTTACCGGTTCGGCGTCTTCATCTTCCTCGTTCTCCGTCTTGCGAAAGACGCGGGCCAGGAATTTCCAAAACGAGATCCCCGCGGTCAGCAGGATCGCTCCCACGATCACCGGAAAGAGCCATTTCCCGCTTGTAACCGCCGCCACGATGATCCCGGAATAAAAGATCACCGTCACAACGGGGTGCTCGCGCAGGTCGCGCTTTGTCGGCTTGGGAAGCACCGGGAACCAGATGGTGCTCACCATGAGAAACGAAATCGTGACGGTCAGTGCCACCAGCATGTACAACTGGAGGTCCGTCAACGCGGCCGGATCGAAAAAGAAAACGAACGAGGCAAACGCCAGGGCCGAGATGGGCGTGGGAACGCCGTTGAAATGATCCTTGTTGAATCCCGTTAACTGGACGTTGAACCTCGCCAGTCGCAAAACGCCGAAAATCAAGGGCATGGAAGCTACGAGAATGCCGAAAACCTCGAGGCGCGGATAGAGCATGGAGTAAATAAGAAACGCGGGAGCGGCGCCGAACGTTACCGTGTCGCAGAGTGAATCGAGTTCCACCCCGAACTCGCTTGACGATTTTGTCAAGCGCGCCATGATACCATCCAGAGCATCGAACACGGCCCCGAACACGATATACCACGCGGCCATCACCGGCTCGTTCCGAAAGGCGTAGATGATGGACAGGAACCCAAAGAAAAGGTTCATGATCGTAAACAGGCTCGGAAGAACCGATCGACTCACCCGTATTTTCATGCGTTGCACGATGTGTCCTGAAGCTCCTATTCCGGCACGACGCCCAGAACCGTTTCCCCAGCGCGCGTGCGCTGGTTCATGCGGACTTTGATGACCGTCGTAAGCGGCATCAACACGTCGACTCTCGATCCGAATTTTATCATCCCGAACCGCTCTCCCGCCCTCACCGAATCGCCCACGTTCAAAGGACAGACGATGCGGCGGGCTATGAATCCGGCTATCTGTTTGAACAAAACCTTGAATCGACCTTGATCTATGCCAATCTCCGTGCGTTCGTTCCTGCTTGATGATTTGTCATCAAACGCCACGACATATTCACCCTTAATATAGCGAAAATACTCTACTCTTCCAGAAACGGGAATCCTGTTCACGTGCACGTCCAGCGGCGACATGAAGATACTGACTTGCATCGCTTTTCCATGCAAGTACTCCGGTTCTTCCACTTCCTCGATAAGCACGATCTTCCCGTCCGCAGGCGCAATGATCCCTCCATCGACGTGCGGGGTCTTCCGGTCAGGGTCGCGAAAGAAATTCAGGGTAAACGCCAGCAGGAGAGCCGCGGCGGCTATCACAATCCACCGCAAGACGAGGTTGGGTATGAACCATCCCGCGATCATGATCACCACTGCGCCAACGATCAAAGGAATGGCGACATCAGTGCCGAATTTCGTGAGCATATCCGATATCGATCAGGAGATAAGTCGTGAATGCAAGCGCTCGTATTCCTCGCGGTAATCCCCCACTCCCAGGCGGTACCTCGAACTGTCGAACAACTCCTTGCTCTCCGAGTCGATGAGGCGGCAGGAATCGGGCGTGACGTCATTACCGAGGATGATCTCGTCGCCCGCGCGTCCGAATTCCATCCAGATGTCCGCAAGGAGGAGCTGGCGGCGTTCCGCGAACGAACGCAAGACGGCGTTGGTCTTCGTTCCCAGGCGAACCGCGGCCCGGACTTCGTCCGGCGTGGCCAATCCCAGCGCGAACACGTGCGATTCCGCCACCATGGGATTGCCGAGCTGACCGTTCTTGTAATACATCTCGATGATGGGAAAGTCGAGTTCCCTTCCTTCGCTCATTCCATAACGCTGGCAAATCGAACCGGCCGCAATATTGCGGATGACGATGCCGAGAGGAATCATCTCCAGGCGCCTGGCGGCGAACTTGTTGTCGCCAACAGCCTGAATGAAATGATTCGGTATGCGGTAACTATGGAGGTACGAAAAAATGTGTGACGTGATTTCCGTGTTCAGCTTGGCCTT
>JALUUP010000503.1 GCA_027021285.1 Bacteroidota bacterium
CTACCAGTCACTTTTCGGGCGGTTCGTGGGGGCGGTTTCCTTTCACGGCAGGCAGGTGCGCGGGTCTTATCTCGATGTCAGCGATTTCTTCCGGCTCGGAGGCGCCAACACCCTGCGGGGATACCGTGAAGAGCAGTTTCTCGGTTCAACCGCCGCCTGGACTTCTGCGGAACTTCGATACGATCTCGGGCGCAGATCGTACATCTTTGGTTTTGTTGATTATGGCTATATTTTACAACCAGCCGACGCGGTACTGGGTACAAGTGAAACAAACCTGTACCTCCCCGGTTACGGCCTGGGGATTCACCTTGAAACCGGTCTTGGTGTGATGGGCGTAAGTTACGCCCTGGGCAAGGGTGATTCCCTGACAGATGGGAAAATCCATTTCGGTCTCGTCAATGAATTCTGATTCTCTTCCATCCATGGATGAACGCGGATCCCGGTTGCGGGCCTTTGTGGCCGTTACCAGGCCCGTGAATGTCCTCATCACCGCCGCGACGATTATCGTCGCCGGACTGATTGCGGGAATCACGACTGATCGTTTCGATGTTTTAGTAATCGCCGCGGCATCTGCCGCTCTTCTCGCCGCCTTCGGCAACGTCGTGAACGACATCTTTGATGTTTCCATCGACAGGATCAACAAGCCGGAGCGAGTCCTCGTTTCTGGACGGCTGTCAATCCGGTCCGCTCGTTTTCTGGCCGTTGTCCTCGCGGGACTCGGTGTGGCGTTGGCCGGATTGGTTTCAATACCGGTTCTGGGCATCGCTCTTATCAGCGCGGCCGTCCTGTACGCGTACAGCTCCGTGCTCAAGCATATTCCGCTTGTTGGAAACATCACGGTCGGCTTGATGACGGGTTTGGCGTTTATCTACGGCGGTTTCGCGGCGGGGCACCCCGAAGCAGGAATGATTCCGGCCGTGTTTGCGTTTTTCTACAATATCGGGCGGGAAATTCTCAAAGACATCGAGGATATCGAGGGCGACAAGGCGGGAAGAATCAGGACGTTTCCCATTCTCGTGGGAGCCGAATATGCAATGACAGTAGCGACGGTTGTTTTCGCTGTTACTATTGTCCTGACGCTTGTTCCTTACATGATGGGATGGTACGGTCTGGCATACCTTGCCGTGGTGGTCTTGGGCGTCGATGCGGTGCTCCTTTCCCTGATGTTCTCGCTCTGGAAAACACCAACGCGGCACAACATCAGCCGTATCTGCCAATGGTTGAAATACGACATGGTCGTTGGAATCGCGGCGATTTATACCGGTACACATTTTTCGTGATCTAGGGGGGCTTATTTAATTATGAAAACAGTCGAATCCATAATGAGACAGCAAAAAATCCGCGCAATCATTTTTCGTCTCATTCTGCTTATCGTTCTCATTGGAATTTCCTTTTTCATTGGATGGTTGATCGGTACCATGGGTGAAGACAATCCCGATGTATCGAACAGCCTGTCCGCGTTGGCTTTCAACTTGACATGAACAGCTTAACCGCAGAAGAACGAATACTCATCGAACGGTTCGGTTCGCTGGCCGGTGTGGATGAAGCGGGCCGCGGGCCTCTCGCTGGTCCGGTGGTCGCGGCAGCCGTGGTATTTCCTCCCGACGTAGATGTCCTGGGAATCGCCGACTCCAAGATCTTGACACAACGAAGACGCGAAATATTGAGCAAGCGGATTTTCGAAAGCGCTCTTCAGGTTGGTATCGGTATCGCGGAAGCACACGAGATTGATACGTTGAACATCCTTCAGGCATCCATCCGCGCCATGCACCGAGCGCTGGAGCGTCTCGCTCCGCCACCGGGCTACGTCCTCGTTGACGGCAACGCATTCCATCACCCGGCTTTTCCTTTCCGAACTGTTGTTCGCGGTGACAGCCGCCTGCTTACCGTTGCCGCCGCTTCCATCGTTGCGAAGGTTCACCGCGACCGCCTCATGCAGGAACTGGATCTTCAATTCCCGGAATACGGTTTCGCCCGACATAAAGGATATCCTACCCGCCAGCATATCGAAACCCTCAGGAAATACGGTCCTTCTCCCATTCACCGCAGGAGTTTCGTGGTGAAAAAATTGGTCGATGCTTCCCCCACTCCCACGATACGACCGTGAGCACAGCGTCTATTGGCAAGGAAGGAGAAAAGATTGCCGGAGAGTTGCTCCGGTCGAAAGGTTTTGAAATCATTGAAACCAACTTTCATTTCGGCCACGGTGAAATCGACATCATCGCGCGTGACGGAGAATACATTGTGTTCTGCGAGGTGAAGACGCGTCGCGGTGAGAGGTTCGGCGATCCCGTGTTGGCAATAACGCCGAACAAGCAGCGTCAGATTCGAAAGATCGCCGAAGGCTACCTTTACAGGAACAAGCTGTTCGGGACACCCTGCCGATTCGACGTCGTCACCGTGCAATGGAAACAGGGGAGACCGGAATGCCGCCACATACAAAACGCGTTTACCTTTTATGACGACGTGAGATGATAGCTGTCCTTGCGTCATGGCATCCTTTCATCGTTCACTTCGCCGTGGCGTTGACGTTCTCCAGCTTCCTCTTCGACCTTGCCGGAACCACCACGCGTTTCAAGCAATTCACCACGACAGGATTCCACCTGATGGTAGCCGCCGTGCCGTTTCTTCTCCTTTCCGTCTTTACCGGTAACCTGGCCGAAGGAATGTTCCTGGAAGCAAAGGATCAGGCATTGATCGATCAGCACCTTACCCTCATGAACGCTGCCGTCTGGGGTTTCATGGCTATTGCATCATGGAGAATATATGCCACGTTGAAGAAGACATTCACACGTACATCCATGTCTTTCTATCTCGCAATGCTTTTCCTGGTGTGTGTCGCTGTTTTCATCGGTGCTACGAAGGGAGCTGCTTTAAGCCACATTCGATAAGCCGAAGGTAAAACGAAAAAGCCGCCCTCACGGACGGCTCTTTGAATTTTTCACTCGGTAAAACTGTGTGTCAGTTATCCGATATTTCCCACGTGTTGCCGCTTTCCAGAAGGTCTTGCAATGTGCCCCGTCCTTCGTTCTCGATGGTGTGCTCAATTTGTTTTACATACTCCACTTCATAGGTGGGTTTATCCACGGCGTAAAATACTCCGAATGGCGTTGGAAGAGCGGGATCGTCCGTCATCTCGGCCAGGACCAGAGCAAGGTGCTTGTTCTTCTCGTCATGTATGACGATCTCTTCTTCACCTGCTTCATCCAGAGAAACGATTTCGGGACGGAAGTATTTGCTCAGCCGTATGGCCTTGTCTTGGTTCTTGCCGAAAATCAACGGTTTGCCATGCTCCAGATTAATGACGTGATCGGCCTTGACATCTTTATCCGTGTATTGGGCGTATGCGCCGTCGTTGAACACGTTACAGTTCTGGTACACCTCGATGAACGACGTTCCCTTGTGCTCGGACGCGCGCTCGATGACGTACTGCAGGTGCCTGGGATCGCGGTCGATTCCCCTCGCGATGAACGTTCCAGAAGAACCGAGAGCAAGCTGGATGGGGTCCACCGGGTTGTCAATTGAACCATACGGACTCGACCGTGTGATCTTTCCTTTTTCGGACGTAGGTGAATACTGACCTTTCGTCAATCCGTAAATCCGGTTATTGAAGAGTATGATATTGACATCGATGTTGCGACGCAGCAAATGGACGAAGTGGTTACCCCCGATGGAAAGGCAGTCCCCGTCACCCGTTGCCACCCATACGCTGAGTTCCGGCCGGGCAACTTTGATGCCGCTGGCAATCGCGGTTGCCCTTCCGTGTATTCCATGGAACCCATACGTGTTCATATAGTACGGGAAGCGACTCGAACAGCCGATTCCTGCCACAAACACAACGTTCTCGCGGGGAATTCCGAGCGTGGGGAGAACCCGCTGAACCTGTGCCAGAATAGAATAATCACCACACCCCGGACACCAGCGAACATCCTGATCGGAAGCAAAATCCTTCGCGCTTAGTTTTTTCGTTTCTTCCTTTGCGATTTTATTCTCAGTCATTGGATGCAATCCCTTATGTTATTTCCCTTCCAGGAGTTTATTCACCTTTTCCATGATTTCTGTCGTGGTGAACGGAAGCCCCTGGATTTTGTTGTACGATTCAACCGGGATGAGATATTGTGCCTTCAGTAAAACCGAAAGTTGTCCCAGGTTCAGTTCCGGGACAAGAATCGTCTTGTAACGGGAAAGGACGTCGCGCAAGTTCCGCGGAAATGGATAGAGGTACTTTATATGCGCATGGCCTACTGCTTTCCCTTCTTCGATGAGATGTTCCGTCGCCTGGCGCAGAGCACCGTACGTGCCACCCCATCCAACAATCAGCACGTCTCCGCTCTCAGGGCCGTAAACCTCCTGATTCGGCAACTCGTCTGCAATTCCTTCGATTTTTTCCCGCCGCAAGCGGCACATGAATTCGTGGTTCACCGGATCGTAGCTCACGTTGCCCGTGATGTGTTTCTTTTCCAGTCCGCCGATACGATGCTCGAGGCCCGGAGTGCCAGGGATGGCCCAAGGCCGGGAGTTGAACTTGTCACGCGAATAAGGTTGAAACGTGTCCGGGTTCGTCGCAAACTTCACCGGTATCTTTTCCAGCGAATCCGGATCGGGAATCAACCATGGCTCAGACCCGTTGGCAATGTATCCATCGCTCAACAACATTACCGGGGTCATGTATTTCACGGCGATACGCGAAGCTTCAATGACGGAATGGAAACAATCTCCCGGCGTAGTCGCCGCCAAGACCACAACAGGAGCCTCACCGTTGCGACCGATGATTGCTTGGAACAAGTCAGCTTGTTCGGTCTTCGTCGGCAAGCCGGTGCTGGGGCCTCCCCGTTGAACGTTGATGATTACCAGCGGAAGCTCGACCATGACAGCCAGTCCGATTGCTTCCTGCTTCAGAGCGATGCCGGGACCGGAGCTGGTCGTAAAGGCCAATGAACCGGCAAAGGAAGCGCCGATTGCGCTCGTAATACCCGCGATTTCATCTTCGGCCTGGAACGTGCGAAAATTGAAACGCCGATACCGCGAAAGCTCGTGGAGAATATCACTGGCCGGCGTGATGGGATAGCTGCCGAGAAAACCCGGTAACCCGCTCAACTCGCACGAGGCAACAATACCGAGAGCCATTGCTTCGTTGCCCGTGATATTTCGATACTTACCCGCCGGGAGCTTTGCCGGCTCCACCCGGTAACGCGTCGTAAAAATATGAGTGATATCGCCGTAGTTGTACCCGGCCTTCAACGCGATCGAGTTTGCCTTCATGAGATCCGGGTGTTTCGCAAATTTCTTTTCGATCCATTCCAGGCTCGGCTCCAGGGGCCGATTGAACAGCCAGTACATCAGTCCCAGCGCGAAGAAGTTCTTCGAGCGGACGATCTCCTTCATGCTCAGCGGAAGCTCTTCCAACGCCTTTGTCGTGAGCTTCGTAATCGGGATGCTGTACACTTCGTATCCCTTGAGCGATCCGTCTTCGAGAGGGTTGGACTCGTAGCCCGCGAGCCGAAGATTCTTCGCATCGAATCCATCGGCATTTGCAATGATGATCCCACCCGGTCGCAACATTTCAAGGTTGACTTTCAGCGCAGCCGGGTTCATCGCAACCAGGACATCAGGCCGGTCTCCCGGTGTATACACGTCATGACTGGCAAAGCTGATCTGAAAGCCGGACACCCCGAACAGCGTTCCGG
>JALUUP010000504.1 GCA_027021285.1 Bacteroidota bacterium
GCTCCCGGTCGTATCGGAACTGGAACTCGCTTCGCGGTTCTGTTCAATGCCCATCATCGCCGTGACCGGTACCAACGGCAAAACGACTACGACCGTCCTCATCGGTGAATTGCTTCGACGCCTTCATGACAGCGTGCTCGTTGCGGGCAACATTGGATTGCCGTTCGCCAGGGCGCTCATGCAAACGCCGAACGCCGGCTACGCCGTGCTGGAAGTCAGTAGTTTTCAGTTGGATCACATCGAGACGTTCCGTCCGCACATCGCCGTGATTACCAACATCACGCCGGATCACCTCGCCCGGTACGGCATGGATTTCGGGAAGTACCGCGCATCGAAAGAACGCGTCTTCGAGAACATGGAGCGGGAAGATTTTGTGGTTTTCAATGCGGATGATGAAGCAACGCTCGATGCGATGGAACGATGCGTGCGCCCGGTAACAATCGGCTTCAGTTCAACGCGCGCGTTGTCCGAAGGCGCTTATGTGCTGGACGACCGGTTGTTGTTCAAATTCCGGGGGCGGGAATATGAAATTGCGCGCGGGCAGGACTTGCGGATTCCCGGGCGTCATAATGTCGAGAATGTCCTGGCCGCGGCCACAGCGGCATTTCTTGCCGGCGTCCCCGCGGAGGATATTCAACAGGGGTGCGCCGCGTTCAAAGGGGTTCCTCATCGAATGGAATTCGTACGGACGGTCGAGGGCGTGGATTATGTAAACGATTCGAAGGCGACAAACGTTGCATCCGTCGTTGTTGCCCTGGAAAGCTACACGCAGCCGATTGTTCTCATTGCCGGAGGTGAAGATAAAGGCAGTTCGTACGAGCCGCTTCGTTCCCTGGTGAAAGAGAAAGTCAAGGCGCTGATTGTGCTGGGCGAAGCCGCGACACGCCTCGCGGAGACGTTTCAGGATATAACGCGGATCGTCCGGGTGCAGGACCTCCGCGAAGCAGTGCGTACGGCGCGTTCGTTGGCGGCTCACGGCGATGTGGTGCTTCTTTCGCCAGCCTGTGCCAGCTTCGATATGTTCAGGAACTACGAGCACCGGGGCGATGTTTTTCGCGCGGAAGTCCAGGCTCTGAAACCGCAAAAGGTGGAAGCATGAACATGCAAAGAGCTGGATACATCGATATTTACCTGTTTATCGCCGTGCTGGCGATCATGATGTTCAGTGTGGGATTGGTATACAGCGCCAGTTCGGCCCGCTTTGCCGATACGTTACTCCAACAGCATACGATCAGGGTGATCGCGGGGATATTTGCATTGATGCTGGGCACGCTTATCGATTACCATTATTACCAACGCATCAGCCGTTACTTGATGATTGGTGGCGTCATCCTTCTTGCGTTGGTGCTGGTGCCCGGTCTCGGAGTCAGTTACAAAGGCGCGACGCGGTGGTTGGATCTGGGCGTCGAGTTTCAACCTTCGGAGTACGTAAAGTACGCGCTCGCTATTCATATTAGCGCGTTGCTGGCTCAGAAACAGGAATACATTCGCGATTTCAAGAACGGTGTTCTGCCAATCCTGCTCTGGAGCATCATCGTAGCCGCGTTGATTTTCCGCCAGCCGAATTTCAGTACCGGCACCATCCTTCTGATGTTCACGTTCATCATGTTGTTTGTCGGTCGTGCGGATCTTCGCCACCTGGCGGGAATCGTGTTTGCGGGTGTTCCTGTCCTGATTGCCTTGATGTTGACCGGCGGGTATCGCAAAGCGCGGTTGATGAGTTTTCTCGGGCTGAGCGACGGTACTCAACTGGTGGAAAAAGCGCGATACCAGATCGAGCAGGCTGTTATAGCGTTTGGATCGGGCGGCTTATGGGGCGTGGGTATGGGGCAAAGCCAGCAGAAAGAATTTTTCCTCCCGGAGCCGACCGGCGATTTCATCTTCGCCATCGCCGGGGAGGAGTACGGGTTTATCGGCGTCACCCTCATCCTGGCTGTTTTTGTATTGATTCTCTTTCGTGGGTTGAAGATCGCACGCCAGGCGCCGGACGATTTTGGGCGTTACCTGGCATTTGGGATCACGACCATGATTACCATGTTTGCCGTGGTCAACGTCGTCGTAACCAGTGGCTTGGCGCCGACGACGGGATTGCCGATGCCGTTTATCAGTTACGGTGGAACGGCTATCCTGTTCAATGCGTTCGCCGTCGGGGTGTTGTTGAACATTTCCATGTTCACAAGGATCAGGCCGAGAAAGAACATCGCTGCGGAACCGGATTCTCTTCAAACTGGCACAGTAATGAAATGATATGGACAAGCAGACAATCGTTTTTGCTGGTGGAGGAACGGGAGGACATCTCTTTCCGGCTGTGGCCATGGCGGAAGCGCTCCAGGAATTGGAACCGGAGCTCGTCAGTGTGTTTATCGGAACCGCTAACAAACTGGAGTCGCGTATCGTGCCATCGTTAGGGTACCCGTTTCATACCGTGTGGATCAGCGGCTTGCAACGACGGCTTACGTTGTCCAACCTCCTGTTTCCGCTCAAGGTGCTGGTCTCGCTGATCCAGAGCTGGAGCTTGCTGCGGAGGTTGTCACCCGCGGTCGTGGTAGGGACGGGGGGATATGTGTGTGGACCGGTTCTTTTTGCGGCGTCGCGCATGGGCATCCCAACGCTGATGCAGGAACAGAACAGCTATCCCGGCATGACGACGCGACTTCTCGCGCGGTTTGTCGCGGAGACGCACGTCGCTTTCGACGAGACGAAACGGCATCTTCCTCCCGAATGTGTCGTTGTTACGTCCGGGACGCCGGTCCGCCTGCACGTCGAGCGTGTCGAAGGCGCAACGGCCAAAACACATTTTGGATTCACCCCGCAAAGTCTTGTCGTGTTGGTCCTGGGGGGAAGCCTTGGCTCCGCGTCGATCAACAGGGCGGTGGAGAGCATCATCGAGCGCGTGGAAGATGAAAGGGTCTGTTTTATCTGGCAAACGGGGGAGAAAGATTTCGAGCGGTTTCGTGAATGGGAAACGAAAATGAGCCCGAGAACGAAAGTATTTCCATTCATCGCCGACATGGGCGAAGCTTACGCCGCAGCGGACATCGTGATATGCCGTGCGGGTGCCACCTCCCTGGCTGAACTGACAGCGGCGGGATTGCCCGCGATACTGGTTCCCTACCCGTATGCGACGGCACGGCATCAACACCGTAACGCGTCTGTGCTTGTCGCGGCCGGAGCCGCGGAGATGATCGAAGACGATGACCTCGACCAACTTTACGGGGTGCTTCAACGATTGCTGACGGACGAAGAACGCCGTCGCTTGATGGCACGAAACGCGAAAGGCTTGGGGCATCCGGATGCCGCCCGCAATCTTGCCCGGCGAATCCTGCAGTTTGCGCATCACACGGGAGCTCCAGCATAATCATGGAATCGACAGAGCAAAAAATCTTTCATCAAAAATTGGATGTCTATTACATCACGCTGCTAGGATACCTCGTGATCGGAACCGTGTACATATTGATCCGCGGTAATTTTATCGGCGAAACGTTTTCCGTGGTCGTACACGATCCAGTGGTCTATCTCTTCGGCATTTTTATCGCTTACGCTGCGCTCCTGCTTCTTATCAACGTGTTTCGCGACAGGAGGATCATCGTCACGCCCCGGCGCCTGATCTTTCGCGACCGGTTTCGGGAGAAAGTTATTTTCATCGATCACATCGAGAAGATCGTGTTCAGGCGAGAGCGGCGCTTCCAGTATGAAAAGCAGTACGCCATGGTGAAACTCAAGCTCGCGGATCGCCGGCGTTGGATCCGCATTCGTATCGCGTGGTACGAGCGGGAAAACGAGTTGTTTGAAGCGCTGAAAGAACTTAAGGAGAAACTGAACAAGTAGCCATCTATGTTCCCCTGGATTCGCAACATACACTTCGTCGGCATCGGCGGCATCGGCATGAGCGGTATCGCGGAATTGCTTCTCAACCAGGGCTTTCGGGTCTCCGGGTCGGACCTTGCCGCTTCTGAAACGACGGCGCGTCTTCGGTCGCTGGGCGCGGAAATTTACGAGGGGCACGCACCGGAACACGTGGAACATGCGGATATCGTGGTGTATTCTTCCGCCGTTTCCACGGATAATCCTGAAGTTCGCGCGGCGATAAAACGCAGCGTCCCGGTTATCAAGCGCGCTGAAATGCTTGCGGAGGTCATGCGCCTGAAGTATGGAATCGGGGTTGCGGGAACGCACGGGAAAACCACAACGACATCCCTTGTCGGTGTCGTGCTCATCGAAGGAGGGCTGGATCCGACCGTGCTGGTAGGCGGAAAGCTCCACGAGCTGGGAGGATCAAACGCTCAGCTGGGTAAGGGAGAGTTTGCGGTTGTGGAAGCGGATGAGTACGATCGGACGTTTTTGCAATTGTCACCGACCATCGCGGTGCTGACAACACTGGAAGAAGAACATCTCGATATCTACCGCGATCTCGCCGACATCCAGGACGCGTTCGTCCAGTTCGCCAACAAGGTGCCTTTCTACGGCTTCGTAGTGCTCTGTTCGGACGAGGAGCATCTTCAAACATTGCGTCCCCGGTTGAACCGGAAAGTCGTCACATACGGGATTTCACCGGCGGCCGACTACCATTTTTCCAGGCCGACATATACCCGACTTGTTTCGGAATTCACGGTGCACGCTTATGGCAAGGTCCTGGGCAACGTGCGTATCCGGTTGCCGGGGGAACACAACGTCAAAAATGCCATGGCGGCAATTGCAGTCGGGCGAGAACTGGGGATCGATTTCGATCGCATCAAAACTGGTTTGGAGAGCTTCACGGGTGTTTATCGCCGGTGCGAGATACTGGCCGAACTCAATGGTATTCTGGTGATGGACGACTACGCGCACCATCCCACGGAAGTGGAGAAAACCTTGCGTGCGATCAAGCAGGGATGGAACCGGCGCATCATCGCGGTGTTCCAGCCACATACCTACACCCGAACGAGGGATTTCGCCGACCGTTTCGGACAAGCGTTGTCCGAAGCCGATGTGGCGCTGGTGACGGAGATTTATCCCGCGCGGGAAGAACCCATAGCGGGAGTAACGGGGGAACGTATTGTTGAAGCCGCCCGGCGTGCGGGCCATGACGACGTGCGGTACGTTGAAAGCACATCGGACATCGTGGACATCTTGACACGGGAGGCGAACGCTGGAGATATCGTTATTTCCATCGGCGCGGGCGATATCTATCAGTACATGCGCAAGTTCATCGAACGCATCGAGAACATGCATTGACGATGGTCTCCATACAGAACATACAGGAAATGGTGACGGGAAGGATATCCTTCAGCGAGCCGCTGAGCAAGTTCACGACGTTTCGCGTCGGTGGTCCCGCGGATATCTACATCGAACCAGCGACGGAAGAGGAAATCTGCAAGCTCGTATCGTACTTCACGGAGCAGAAGTTCCCGTACATCGTGCTGGGAAACGGTAGCAACGTACTTATCAGCGACGAAGGAATCCGGGGCGCCGTTATCAACCTGGAGCGATCGTTCGGGTACATGGAGTTTCACGGGGACATCGTTACAGCCGGCGCCGGTATATTGCTGTCGCGCTTCGTTGAACAGTGTGTACAGCACGGCTTACAGGGAGTCGAAATGCTTGCAGGCATTCCCGGGACCCTGGGCGGCGCCATCCGCATGAATGCAGGCGCATACGGCACCGAGATATCGGACCACCTTGTTGAAATCAAAGTTGTACGAAATGG
>JALUUP010000505.1 GCA_027021285.1 Bacteroidota bacterium
GTATCGGCGGGGAAAATGAAACAGCAAGTCTCCCGCATTTTTGATCCCAAGTGTATTCAGGGCCGCGGCTCTCTTTTCACCCACGGTTTTGACAAACTGTACCGGAGTGTCAAGGTTCAAGGTATGGGTCTTGCTTTCAGGCACGCTGTTGCATGTCATGCAGTACGTTTATTTCGTTCATTCCAATCGTGGAATGGAGGGAGCTGGTGCATCGAGAATGATTTTGAATTACTGGCCACTCGGAGTATTTTTCTGACCGGGATGCATGCAGTGAATATCTTGTTAAATTTACAAACATAAAACCAATATGGCTAAACTCGTATTGCTTCGACACGGTGAATCGCAGTGGAACCTGGAAAATCGATTCACCGGATGGACCGACGTGCCCCTATCGAAGAAAGGAGAGGAGGAAGCGCGTGAAGCAGGCAAGAAATTGAAACAGTTCCGTTTTCACAAGGCGTTTACGTCCGTCTTGAAACGCGCGATCGATACGTTGACGATCGCCATGGAGACGGCGGGGATAAAAGACATCCCCATCGAAAAAGACAAGGCGCTCAACGAACGGCATTACGGCGATCTCCAGGGATTGAACAAGGCGGAGACGGCGAAAAAATATGGAGAGGAACAAGTGCACTTGTGGCGCCGGGGTTACGACGTCAGGCCCCCGGGCGGAGAAAGCCTCAAAGAAACAGCGGAACGGGTACTTCCGTACTACCATGAGAAAGTTGAACCGGAGCTCCAGGCTGGTCACGATGTTCTGGTTGTCGCGCACGGAAACAGCTTGCGTGCGCTGGTGATGTACCTTGACAAGATGGACAAGGAAGAGGTCTTACAGTTGAACATTCCTACCGGTGTGCCGCTGGTATACGAGATGGATCATGATCTCAACATTCTGAAAAAAGAATACATCTGATTGTTTGCCATGCATGGCCAGCAATGGTCGCGTCCCCGAGGGACAACCAGGTTTAGGACCTTCGAAAGGAGTAAGTGGATGTGAAAAAGAAAACGGCCAGGGTTGCGATAAAGAAACCGGATGACAACACTGCGCGACGTCAGCCGTTTCAGCTTTCGTTACGTTCCGTTGTTATTGCTTCGATCGTTGCGGGTGGAATACCGCTGGTTTCCACGCTCGTTTATATCCTTGGATTTAACGGCGCATATGGTTTCCCGCTTGACGATCCCTGGATCCACTTGACGTTTGCCAGGAATCTGGTCGAATTTGGGGCGTACTCGTATTTCAAAGATATCGTCGTGACGTCAGGCAGCACGTCTCCCCTCTACACGTTTATCCTGGCGCTGGGTTGGCTGTTCTTCCGCCAGGAATTCCTGTTGAGCTACGCCATCGGGGCCCTGTTCTTTGCCGCGGCGGGCGTGTATTTCTTTCACCTCGCCAGGATCATGTTCGACAAGGAGGATGTTCTGGCGATAATTGCCACCGCGATGTTTGTTCTCATCCCCCGCGTCGATGCTGCGGCTCTCAGTGGAATGGAAACATCGCTGTTTGTTTTCATGCTTATTGCCACGATGTACTACTACGCGGCAAGGAGGCGATGGGCGTTCGCCGTCTTTGCAGGACTCCTGGTGTGGACGAGGCCGGATGGGTGGATCATGTTGTTTGCGCTTGTTCTCAACGAGTTATATCGCTGGTACGTTGTGAAACCGGAGCGAGGAGGCAGGCGGGAGTCGTTCCTGTTTGCACGCGATATGGTGTCCCCGGGGACAGTGTTTCTGTCCCTAATCATGGCATACACGGTCTTCAACCAGGTATTGAGCGGATCGTTCTTTCCAAATACACTCGCCGCCAAGGCGAAGTATTACAGCGCTGGCGCTTCGAGTTCGTACTGGCTGCAAGTCCTGTCCTTTTACCTGGGCTCGCCGATGACGATTATCGGTCTGGGGTTTCTTGCCTCTCTCGTGTTTGTTGTCGTGGAGTGGATAAGGAAAAAGGCGGTCGAGGCGCTTCCCTCGTTGCTGTTTATCATGGGAATGATACTCGGTTACTGGGTGATGATTCCTTTTTTGTACCAGGATGGTCGTTATTTGATACCAACGCTGCCGTTTTTCGTTTTATGCGGTGTTTGGGGATGGCGGATGGCGCTTGAGGCGCTGGCGGATGCCATTCCAGCCAGGCCCGTCCGGTCGATTGCAAATGGTGCGCTGGTCATGCTGCTTGCGGTTGCCGTTGTCATGGAAGCGGTGAATTGGCAGCCACAGAGAAAAAAGTATTACTGGACGTGCCGGTATATCACTGACCGCCAGGTAAAGACCGCCCGGTGGATTTCCGCAAACCTGAGCCCGGGAAGTGTGATTGCAACGCACGATATCGGGGCTATCGGCTTTTATTCCGGGCGCCGGGTGGTTGACATGGTCGGCCTTGTTTCTCCCCAGGTTATTCCGATGATCGGCAACCTGCCCGCCCTGGATAACTTCCTCAGAGAACAGGGCGTAACGCATCTGGCCGTCTTGCGGAACTGGTTTGAAGTCGTCAACCAGAGACCTCTCTATACTACGAATCAATTATATCCTGAGATCATGGAGGTTTTTCGCTTCCTGCCTGGAAAAACCCATATCATGTCCCAGCAGGCATCGCGCATGAATGGAGAAGCGGCCTATCTCATGAAACTTGGAAGGTACCGCGAGGCGTTTACAATTCTTCGGGAATCGTTCAAGATGGACCCGCAATCCAGCAAGACCGTGCTCATGATCGGTATTGCGCAGTTAGCCGAGGGGGATACGACAAGGGCGATCCAGGCGTTTCAGCAAGCGCTGAAATTGCAACCGGACAATGTGACTGCCCTCGCTTCGCTTGGTATGATTTATTCTTCGAAAAAGCGTCACTGGGAAGCGTTGCGATTGTTGAAGCGCGCCGTGGAAATCGTACCGAATGATCAAACCTATCAGAAGACGTATTACGACGCGTGGTCGCGGTACAGGGTTGATTCACTGAACGCCATCGGGTGGGTAACCGAGAAACGTTCCGTCACGTTCCGCTGACGCGATGTATTGTCCCGCGTCTTTTTGCTGCCACTCCACGAAACGCACCGGTAGCCGGTGACAGCTCCCATGCCTTTCCATGGAACCAATTCTGGGCGCAGATTTGCAAACAGGCGGATTTTTCTGTTTGGACTGATGCTTCTCGTTTTTGCAGGCGAAATAGCAACCCCGCAGCTGATGGAACGGAGGGACGCCGAGCGGAAATTCGAGACGCGGGCCGTGTGGGTGGCAACGATCTTTGGACTGGATTGGCCGTCGCAGAGCAGGGGAAAGCCAGCGGCTGAGCAGAAGAAGGAACTTCTGGAAATATTCTCCAACATAGACCGTCAGCATTTCAACACCGTGTATTTCCAGGTACGTTCCCGCGGGAACGCGGTGTATAAAAGTTCGCTTGAGCCGTGGGCGCTCGAATTGACGGGGTTCCTGGGACGAGACCCGGGCTGGGATCCGCTTGCCGTTGCCGTGGATGCCGCGCATGAACGGGGGTTGGAAATTCACGGTTGGTTCAACGTGTTCAAAGTGTGGAGCGGCGGCAACCGCGTTCCCCGCTGCAACCCGCTTCACGTTGCGTTGGCGCACCCGGAATGGGTCAAGCAGGTCGGCGACGAGATATGGATCGATCCGGGCATTCCCGAAGCCAGGCGGTACATCGTGGACGTCATCGTAGATTGCGCAAGCCGATACGATCTGGACGGCGTTCACCTGGACTACATTCGCTATCCCGGCGTCTCGTTCGACGACCGGGAGACGTTTCGACGGTACGGCGATGGACAAAATAAAGAGGAGTGGCGAAGACAAAATGTCTCGTTATTCGTCGAGGAATTATCCCGTCGGTTGCGGGAAGTAAAGCCCTGGATAAAAATCGGAGCGGCGCCGATCGGGATATACAGGAATATCGATGGAGTAAAGGGATGGCAGGCGTATTCGGCTGTGTACCAGGACTCCAGGTTGTGGCTGCGCGAAGGATGGCTGGATTACCTCGCGCCCCAAATATACTGGGGATTGAAATCAAAGGGCAGCCGGATCGATGTCTCCGCCCTTGCCCGGGACTGGTTTCAAAGCACTGCCGGCCGAAGCGTCGTCGCGGGGTTGGCTGCGTACAAGAAAAACGTAGCGAATCACCTGGAACGCCTGATTGATACCATGCGCGCGGTGGGATTGAACGGTCAATCGTTTTTCCGGTACGCGTTTATTCGGAAGCGCGGCTTCTTCAAACAGCGATACGCGGTGAGGGCGCTTCCCGCCCGCATGTCCTGGATGCGTTTGAAATCGCCGTCCCCCGTTGCCTTTCGTGTCATACGAACCGACAAGGGGAATCGCGTGGAATGGACGGCCTCATCCGGCACCAAGACGATCAGGTGGTTCGTGGTGTACCGCAGCGATGGAGCCGAACCGGACGTGGATGATCCACGGAATATCTATCGCATCGTGTTCCACGACCGACGTTACTTTCTCGACACATCGGGTTTGGAGACACATCGATACGTGGTCACGTCCCTGTCCTCCTCTGGGTCCGAGAGTTTGCCGGAAAAGGCAATGCCCGTGCTTGTGTCAACCGAAACACCTGTATTGGCGCGGGTGTACCAGCCGCGGTTGTCTGTGTTATTATATCCGCGTGATAACATTCTCCTTGTCGGATATACCATTTCCGCGCGCGCGCATGTAAGCCTGAAAATCCTGGGGAGCGACGGCCGGGAAATTGTTACACTTGTGGATAACGACAAGTCACCGGGCATTCATATTGCCGGGATTACGCTCGACCACTTGCCAAACGAGAAAATGACACTGCGTTTGGAATCCGGAGCGTTCAAGGCGGACCGGGATTTTTCTTTTCCGGAATGATGATGAGCGTGCTCGATACTATCCGCGATCGTTGCAGCGATGATACAGTGTTCGAACGGCATTACGAGGATGTCCTCCGAAGAGTGGTGCCGTTCCTCGGGGCGGAAGTTGCGGAATTCGATCATAATCTTCTCGAGGAACTTGCAACCGCTCCTGATCCGATTGCCTGTCTGGTGCACCTCCGGCGATTCCTCGACACTTCGTTCAGCGCACGCAACATCATATCCGATTTCACACGGTATCCGGCGCTCCTGCGCACTTTTATCCGGTTGACGGGATACTCGTCCTTTCTTGCCGACCTGCTTGTTCGGGACGCGGAACTGTTCCGGTGGCTGACAACATCCGGCACGCTACGGCGATCAATCGTGAAGCATGAGATAGAGGAGGAAATCAAGCGGGCGCGGGCGTTGTTTGAATCCAGGAGAAGCCGCGATCGGGCGCTCCGCCGCATTCACCGGCGCAATTTTCTACGTATCGCCGCGCGGGACATACTGGGTGAAAGCGATCTCCACGGCACGGTTACGTCGCTGACCATGCTCGCGGAATCGTTTATTGACGCTGCTATCGAGGAAACATTACCGGACCTCGCCGCCCGCTTCGAATTCCGACCTGAATGTCCTTTCGTCGTCATGGGACTGGGGAAACTCGGCGGCGCGGAACTCAACTACAGTTCCGACATCGACCTGATATGCCTTTACGACAACGAGGAACGGACTTCCCTGGAAAGGCATCAGGAATTTTTCAGTGCTCTTGTGCAGGACATGGTGCGTTTCCTTTCCGGTCACGATATCGAGGGATTCTTGTACAGAGTCGATCTGCGGCTTCGGCCCGAGGGAGGAGCGGGATTAC
>JALUUP010000506.1 GCA_027021285.1 Bacteroidota bacterium
CGTGCCTGTACTGCCCGGCGAGAATGTCCTCGAAGCCGTTGCGTACAATGCCGCCCGCGTACGCAGCGATCCCGTGACCATCCAGTTCAACGTGGAATCTGACGCGGCTCCGCAGCCGGATTTGTACGTTGTTTCAGTGGGAGTAAATTCGTACGGCGGCCAGTTCCCGGACTTGAAATTTCCCGAAAAGGATGCGCGTGAAATCGGCGAGGTGTTTCGGGATCAGGAGCACGGAATGTACCGCCGCGTGCGCGTGACGACCCTGATGGGAGACAGCGCGGCTAAAACCAACATCCTTTCCGCGTTGCGGGGTTTGTCGGGTATCCGGCCGGGTGACGTTCTCATCCTGTTTTTTTCAGGGCACGGATTGCGATACAGGACGGGGCGGGGCGACGTGGAATATTACTTCGGGGCTTCCGGTGTTACGCCGGAATCCTTGCCGGAGAAAGGGCTTTCGTGGAAATCCATCGCCGGTGCAATTCGCCACATCCAGGTAGGACGGGTGATTCTCCTTTTGGATGCCTGTCACAGTGGCGATATGCCCCTGGCGGCGACGAATGAAAAAATCGCTACGTCCATCGCAAGCGATATCGGCATTGTGTTTTCTTCAAGTTCCGGTGCGGAATACTCGTTCGAAAAAGAGGAACTCGGGAACGGGATCTTTACCAAGGCGTTACTGGAAGGACTCAGGGGGAAAGCGGACTATACTCAAGATCGACTGGTTGACTGGAATGAGATGCAACTTTACGTAACCTCGCGCGTGCAAGAACTTTCGGACAACATGCAACATCCTATGATCCCACGTCTTGAACAATTCTCTAACTTCAACCTTGTGAGAATACCATGAATCGACTGTTGATATCCAGTTTTCTTGCTTTTTTCCTTTCCTTGTCGATCGGATCGTTTCCAGGGAAGGCCTCTTCCGGCGACGCGCCGGTTGCGGTTGTAACGAACGTGAAAGGAACGGTGCGCATTCAAAAAGACACAATCACCAGCAGCGTCCACATTGGTACTGAACTCCACGTGGGGGTTGTTATCGAGGTGGAAAAGGGCTCGGTTTCACTGGTGTTCATGAATGGCGATTTTATCGAGCTCAAATCCGGGCAACGCCTGAAGATCGGTGATTCGGCAGAAAACAGCGTCTTTATTGAGGAGGATATTACTCGTGGTGTGGCAAAAGAAGAAGTGACCGTGCTGGGAAACGTAGTTGTTGATCGCGGCTCCGAGGTACAGCGGCTTGCTCAGCTCGCAGACGTGTATGGAATACGGGCCGCTGCCGAGGTGGTTTCGGTGTCGCCCCGTCTGACGATCAGCAGCAAGAGACCGGTTTTTTACTGGTTCGATTCCGACAGCTCAAATGCGGGTAAGAGCCGGCTTTATCTCCTGGTGTTGAAAAACGAGAAGGGCGACGTTGTTCTTCGCAGGCGGATTTCCGGTAAGGTGTACCGCGTGAACAGATACGTGTTTCCGGCCCGTTTACCTGGTTTTGAAACCGATCCCGGCGTTCGATATTCATGGGGGGTCTTTCCATATTCGCGCCATTTCAAGCTTGAAAGGGCAATGCCTGCGGCGTTCGTTTACGCCGATTCGTTAGGCATGGCTGAAGCACGCCAACACATCGCCAGGTTACGCGCTTTCCTCAAGAAGAAAATAATCGATCAAACGACGTTTCACTTACTGGCCTCGTTTTATTACACCGATGAGCGTATCAGGTTATTCAGCGACGCATTCCCTCACCTCATGTACGTATTCAAGAACCACAGGGAGCTTCCGTACCCGGCTGAACAACTCGCCCTTCTCTGCAAGAAATTCGGCAATTCTACTTCCCAATTAACCAAGTTTTTCGTCAACCAGGCATACAGGACCCGGGCCGGGTTATAACTTATGAGGCGATGTGCCGTTGCCGCTCTCCTGTTGCTGTTGTTTGGATGCTCCTCGCGAGTGCCGGTCCAACGGTCGGCGCTCCAGGCAGGGATACTGTACTTTGAACAAGGAAAATACGAGAAAGCTCAGGATACGTTTGAAGCCATCCTGACCGAGGCGAAAAAGGAGCGCAACATACTTAAAACCACTGTTGCGTTGAAGTGGCTCGGTTCGATCAAGAACCAGACAGGGTTGTATGACGAGGCGCTGGCATTGTACGAGCAGGCGCGCGAGCTACTCGACGACGCGCTGGCGGTTACGACGCAGTTATCCCGTGAACAGCGTCTCCAGGCTTCCAAGGAACGCGCGAACATCCTGAACAATATCGCCGTTGTGTATATCAAGCAGGGAAGATATGGACAGGCGATCGCAATGCACAGGGAAGTCCTCGCTCAGGACGAGAGCGCCGGAGATATCGATGCGATGGTGATTTCTCTGAACAATCTCGGGGTGACGTACAACAGGTATGCTATAGCGGCGGATGCGGAGGGTGACAGGAACGCTTTGCGAAAGCGGTTGGATACGGCAAGAATGTATTTCGTACGATCACTGAATTTGAAAGCAACGCCGGACGCCTACCTTAACTATGGCAACACGCGCGCTTTCCAAGGTGATAAGGACAGTGCCGTCGTGCTGTTCACACAGGCGCGGAAGATGTACCACCAGCGAGGATGGCTTGTTCAGGAAGCGAAATGCTTGGGAAATATCGGTTTCCTGTTGCGCGAGTTGGGCCGTGATGCGGAGGCCGTAACGGCGCTGAAACAGGCGGTGGAAATCGTCGAAGAGCTTCGGGGCAACCTTTCCTCGATCGACGTCAGGACGAGTTTCGTGTCGGACAAGTATTACCTCTATGAGAACTTGATCGGGTTGCTGGTAAAAGAAGGCAGAATCGAACAGGCGTTCGTGACGGTGGAGCGGGCGAAAGCGCGTTCCTTCCTTGACATGCTGGGCAACAGGACCGTGGGAGAAGGGAAGAAACGGGATGCGAAGACAACTTCCCTGGTTGCCCGTGAGCGCGCATTGGAGAGGAGAATCGGCAACGTCGTGCGGCAGCCCGATAGCGCCGCCGTTCTCGTCGATCTTATCGCCCGACACAAAGCGGTTTTGTCGGAATTAACAAGGCTCGACCCGGAGTACGCCAGCCTCAAGAGCGTCGAACCCCTGACGGTTCGCGCGTTGCAAAAAATCCTATCGGATTCCACGGCGCTGGTTGAGTACTATCTCGGGGATTGGGATTCTTACGTATTCGTCATCCGGAAAGATACGATTGTCGCCGCCCGGCTGGAAATTGGATCGAAAAAAGAGCTGGAACGTAAAGTCGAGCAATTCCGCCGCTTGCTTTATTCCGATTTCCCCCGCAGGAAACTGCGCTTCATTCGCAAAGCGAGACTTTCGGACGGCATGTCGATGAAGGAAGCACTGCAAGCATGGTACGCGAAAATCACACCTGCCGCATGGCAATACCAGTGTGTCCAGCTCTATGCCATGCTTCTGGCGCCGGTACAACAGCGGATCACGGGCGCAAAGGAATTGTACATCGTGCCGCATGGTATTCTCCATCATTTGCCGTTCCAGGCGCTTGTAGCGCCGCTCGATCTCGATCATCGAAGGAATGTCCACATCCGCCGACCGCGTTTTCTGGTCGAGGATTACATGATATCCTACCTCCCGTCCGCGAGTATTTTGCAATTTGTATCCACCGGTCGCTTCCGGGAATTAACCTCCGCGCTTATCGTCGGTGATCCTCTCTACGCGGATCCGAAGTATCGGAAACGACCACTGGAAGGGGCCTTGAGAGAATCCGATTCCGTTTCCGTGTTCTTTCCGAAGAAAGTATTGCTTAAACGCGAACAGGCGGAGGAATCGGTAGTAAAAGATGCTATTCACACTCCATCAGTCGTCCATTTGGCAACCCACGGAGAACTCAATGTCCGGAATCCGCTGCAGTCCCGGATCTTGCTTGCAGCGAAGAATCCAACCCCTCCGAACGAGGGAAACCTCACCGTGGCGGAAGTTTTCAATCTTTCTATCCGGGCCGGATTGGTGACACTGTCCGCGTGCCAGACGGCGGAAGTCTCCGGCAAAAAGGGAGGGTTTACTCCCGGCGACGACCTGATCGGGCTGTCGCGTTCCTTCCTCTATGCCGGTACGCTCGATGTTCTCGCTTCTCTGTGGTACGTGGACGACAGGGCAACGTTAGAGTTCATGAAGCGGTTTTACTACCACCTGGTGGTTCATCATCGCTCGAAAGCAGGTGCCGCGCGTCTTGCAGCACTCGATCTCATGAATAATCCGGTCGAGCCAGATTGGAAATTTCCCTATTACTGGGCGGCCTTCATCCTGATTGGCTCCATGTATTGAAAGGAACCTCGAGTGACGCATCTGGTATTATGCGATGTTCTGTTTAACAACAAGGGAGAGCAAAGATGGCGACGACAATACGGATTCTTTTCGTGGTGTTATTGGTTTTCAGTAGCAGCCTGTGGGGGCAGCAGAAAGAAAAGGCGTCCAAGCTTGGCACACCCGTCTTTCCCAAGTTGCGGTACGTCAATCTCAGCGAGGAGCTGAAGCTGGAGCACGATATCCTGTCGGGATTGGGAGCGACCGTGGATTATGCGCGGCGAGACGCGGATGCCGCCACTGTTGCGGGTCAGGCGGTTCTTCTCGCGTACGTCGAACAGCTTGCAGGAACGAAAGCTACATCCATGACATCGATCCGCTTGCTCAAAGAAGCGGCACGAATCGCCGAGGAACAGCAAAACCAGGAAGCGCTGAGGGCAATCGAGCTTGCCGCGGAACGAATCGAAGGGGCCGCGACAGTCGTGGCCGGTCTTCGGGAAAAGCTCGATCTTCTCGCCCACACACGGGGTGCCGGCGAGTTCATTGCCTACGTAAAAATCGAGAATAAAACAGGGCGAACGCTGGATATTTACATCGACGGGAATTACATGGGATACCTCTACGCAGGGGAAACGAGCGTCTATAGCTCGCATAACGGAACAACCAACGCACGCGTCTTTGACATCATGGGCAACACGGTGAAAGAAGTGTTTTTCCTTCAGCCTGAGCAGACTTTTACATGGGTGATCACACCCTGAATATGACAAGAACGGCGAGAAGCGACGAGTACCGGATGGCGCTCGATTTTCTCTATGGCTTGCAAATGTTTGGAATCAAACTTGGCCTTGAGAATATCCGTTCATTGTGCCGATTCCTCGACAGTCCACACGAGGCATATCCTGTGATACATGTGGCGGGTACGAATGGTAAGGGATCGACGGCGGCGATGATTGCTTCGATTCTCATGTCGGCCGGTATGCGTGTTGGTCTCTATGTTTCGCCGCACCTCGTCGATTATACCGAGAGGATTTCCGTGAACGGTGTTTCGATAGGACGGGAGGATGTCGTGGATTTTGTGAAGCGCGCCCGTTCTGAAATCGAACGTCTCCGCGCAACATTCTTTGAAGCTACGACCGCCCTGGCCTTTCAGCATTTCGCGGATAAAGGCGTTGACGCAGCAGTGGTGGAAACGGGGATGGGCGGGAGACTCGATGCCACGAACATTGTCGAGCCGCA
This sequence comes from Bacteroidota bacterium, assembly GCA_027021285.1. Lineage (GTDB taxonomy): Bacteria > Bacteroidota > Ignavibacteria > SZUA-365 > JAADGX01 > JAADGX01. The sequence goes on from JALUUP010000506.1 coordinate 5,500, forward strand.
ACTGGCGGTCATCACCGGTATCGCAACCGATCACACGGAGTACCTGGGCGTTTCCCTACGTGAAATTGCGTTTGAGAAAGCAGGCATCGTAAA
>JALUUP010000507.1 GCA_027021285.1 Bacteroidota bacterium
GCTCATCGTTACCGGTGTCGGGTTCCTCATCCACGTGTACTCCATCGGCTACATGCACGGAGACCGGGGCTTCTGGCGGTTCTTCACCTATTTGAACCTGTTCATCTTCGCCATGCTCAACCTGGTGCTCGCGGATAACTTCCTGTTGATGTTCCTCGGATGGGAAGGCGTCGGGCTCTGTTCCTACCTGCTCATCGGGTTCTGGTACGACAAGAAATTTCCCGGCGTCTCCATCACATGGACCGGCGACGCGGGCAACAAGGCGTTTATCGTCAATCGTATCGGCGATTTCGGGTTCATGCTGGCCATGTTCCTGATCTTCAAGGAATTCGGGTCGCTGCATTTCAACACGGTATTCAGCGCAGCGGAGAGTTACACTCCGGGTTACGAGCCGATCTTCTGGATTACCCTGCTGCTGTTCCTGGGTGCCACGGGCAAGTCGGCGCAAATACCGCTGTTCGTCTGGCTTCCCGACGCCATGGCCGGCCCCACACCTGTCAGCGCCCTCATCCATGCCGCGACCATGGTGACTGCCGGCGTGTACATGGTGGCGCGGAGCTCCGTCTTGTTCGCCCTGTCCCCGGATACCATGATCATCATCGCGGTCATCGGCGCCTTGACCGCTATCGTCGCCGCGTCCATCGGTCTGGTTCAGAACGACATCAAGAAGGTCCTGGCCTACTCCACCGTTTCCCAGCTCGGCTATATGTTCATGGCCCTGGGAGTGGGAGCGTTCGCGGTAGGCATTTTTCATCTCATGACCCACGCCTTCTTCAAGGCTTGCCTGTTCCTGGGCAGCGGCTCGGTCATTCACGCCATGCACGAAGAACAGGACATCCGTCACATGGGCGGACTCAAACGGGTGATGCCGATCACGTACTGGACGTTCCTCATTTCGTCGTTCGCCATCGCGGGATTTCCACCGCTGTCCGGATTCTTCAGCAAGGACGAAATCCTGTGGCGCTCTTTCGCGGACGGCTCCTTGCTCTTGTGGCTCATCGGGGCGACTGCAGCGCTTTTCACCGCTTTTTACATGTTCCGCATGGTGAGCTTGACGTTTGAAGGCAAACCACGATGGGGTGCAGACAAACACCCGCACGAGTCGCCGTCCACCATGACCATCCCGCTCATCGTCCTGGCAGGATTGGCAGCCGTGGGAGGATTCGTCGGAATGCCCGCGTTCATCACCGAGCACAACCCGTTCGAGTCATGGCTGGCGCCTGTCCTGGATCCAGCCATGCGTATTCTCGCCCTGCCCGCTCACCATGAAACAGGGCTGGAAATCGGTCTCATGCTGATCAGCATAGTGGTAGCGGTCGTGGGTTGGTACTTGGGACGAACCATCTACACACGCCGGTTCGACATCGCGGAGAAATTCGTGCAATCGTACCGGGGGATTTACTCGTTGCTTCTGAACAAGTACTTCGTGGACGAAGCCTACCATGCCGCCGTGGTGGACCCGGTGGTAAAGGGCTCGGAAAAGTTCCTTTGGCTTACGTTCGACGTCGGGGTCATCGACGGGATCGTGAACGGGAGCGCGAAAACGACCAGGGCGCTGGCCGATGTCTTGAAGAAAATCCAAACCGGCGTCGTGCAGAACTACGCGGCCATCATTTTCTTCGGCATCCTGTGCATCCTCGGATTGCTGTTTCTCGGATAACTGGAACGATTGAAACATGACAACCTCATTGATCACGTACCTGATTTTCATTCCCCTGGCCGGAGCTGTTCTCCTGTTCCTCCTGAGGAAGAATCCGCAGGCAGTCCGTTACGCCGGTCTGTTCGTATCCATCCTCGTCTTCCTCGTCTCGCTGGGACTGTACTTCAACTTCGATCCGACCACGACGGACTTCCAGTTTGTCGAGTACCATCGCTGGATCCCGTCCTTCGACATCAGCTACTACGTCGGTATCGACGGTATCTCGCTGCTCCTGGTCATGCTGACCACTCTGCTGACGCCAATCGTCCTGATCTCGTCCTGGAAATCCATCACCGACCGCGTGGCGGAATACGTCGCAATGATGCTCATTCTGGAAGCGGGCCTGATCGGCGTCTTCACATCGATGGACCTGTTTCTCTTCTACGTGTTCTGGGAAATCATCCTCATTCCCATGTATTTCATCATCGGGATCTGGGGAGGCAATAACCGCATTTACGCAACCATCAAGTTTTTCCTCTATACGTTGGTGGGCAGCCTGCTCATGCTGGTTGCCATCATCTGGCTGGGTTGGTACGCGTCCACTTTGCCAGGCGGACATTTCACCACCAACCTGATGACCCTGATGAGCATCGTGCCGCAGATCCCCCTGGCCAACCAGGCGTGGATTTTCGGAGCGTTTGCTCTGAGTTTCTGCATCAAGGTGCCGCTGTTCCCGCTGCACACGTGGCTCCCCGACGCTCACACGGAAGCGCCGACGGGAGGCAGCGTCATCCTGGCCGGTGTGCTCCTGAAAATGGGCACGTACGGACTCATACGTTACTGCCTGCAACTTTTCCCCCAGCCATCCATCGAGTATGCGCCCGTGATGGCCACGTTGGGCGTTATCGGCATCATCTACGGCGCTCTCGTGTCCATGGTTCAGAAGGACGTGAAGAGACTCGTGGCGTTCAGTTCCGTAAGCCACATGGGGTTCGTGGTGCTTGGCATTTTCGGTATGACTCTGGAAAGCCTGCAAGGCAGCCTCATTCAAATGATCAACCACGGGTTGTCCACGGGGGCACTCTTCCTGATAGTGGGCATGCTCTACGACCGGCGGCACACCCGGATGATCAGCGACTTCGGAGGTCTCGCGCGGGTCATGCCGGTGTTTTCCACCTTCTTCATGATCGTGATGCTCAGTTCCATCGGCTTGCCGGGGTTGAACGGATTCGTGGGTGAGTTCCTCATTCTTCTCGGGTCGTTCCAATCGACGGTCTTGGGCTCTCCCATCTACGTCATCTTCGCCGCGACCGGCGTCATTTTCGCCGCCTGCTACATGTTGTGGATGTACCAGCGGGTTATCTTCGGCGAGATCCGTCACGAGGAAAACAGATCGCTCAAAGACCTTTCGCGCAGGGAGATCGGTTTGCTCCTCCCCATCATCCTGTTCATCGTGTGGATCGGGGTGTATCCCTCCACGTTCCTCGGGAAATCCGAAGCTTCGATGCAGAACATCGTGAAGATGCTGTCGGATGTTCAAAAAGGAAACCCGTACGCGGAGCGGCTGCCGCAGGCGCCCGCATTGCGGAACGAAGATCAGGGTAAGTGATTCATGAAATTCCTCTCCAGCATCAGCATCTTTCTGTTGGCCTCCCCGTTTTCACTTTTTGCCTCCCCGGAAAAAGTCGAGCACATCGTCGAGCCTAACCCGTGGATGATCATACCCTTCGTGATCCTTCTCCTGGCCATCGCCTTGATGCCCTTCATCAACCAGAAGTGGTGGCATCACTATTTCCCACATGTGTCCATCGGGCTGGGGCTCATCACGATTTTCTACTACGTCTTCGGGCTGGACAACGCGATCCGCATGCTGCACTCGGGCATCGAGTATTTCAGTTTCATCTGCCTGATCGGCTCCCTGTTCGTGGTGTCGGGTGGAATTCACTTCAACCTGCGCGGGTACTCCACCCCCACGCGCAACATCCTCCTGTTGAGTTTCGGCGCGGTCATTGCCAACATCGTGGGCACCACGGGAGCGTCCATGATTCTTATCCGGCCCTACATCCGGAACAACAAGTACCGCCTGCACCCGTACCACGTGGTCTTCTTCATATTTATCGTAAGCAATATCGGCGGCGCGCTGACACCGATCGGCGACCCTCCGCTCTTCCTCGGCTATCTCAAGGGCATTCCATTCTTTTGGGTAATGGAAAACGTCTGGTACATCTGGCTCCTGACCCTCGGGATCATTCTCAGCGTGTTCTACGTCATCGACCTGCGCTATTACCGCAAGGTTCCAAAAGAGGTCCGCGAAGACCTGACGGGTCAGGGTGAAGAAACGAAATTCCGCGGTATGCACAATCTCGGATACCTGGCCCTGATCCTGATCGCCGTCTTTATCCAGGATCCGCCGTTCGTGCGCGAGGCGATCATGATCGCGGTATCGGTCGCGTCGTACTTCACGACGAAAAAAGAGATTCACGAGGCAAACGAATTCACATTCTTCCCCATCAAGGAAGTGGGCTTCCTCTTTCTCGGCCTGTTCGCGACCATGGTTCCGGCTCTCGACTGGCTGGAGTTGAACGCATCCCAGATCGGGATCAACAACGCAGGGCAGTTTTTCTGGGGTACTGGTGTCTTGTCCAGTGTCCTGGACAACGCTCCCACCTACCTGAACTACCTGAGCGCTGCCATTGGGCTGTTCGTAGATCAGACCATCATCGCGCAGGTGCAGCAGCTCCTGGCCACGCATGGGGCGGGGGCCCAGACGGCGGCCATGAGCCCGGAAATCATTGCCACTTACGAAGGCCTGCTCCGCTATCACGGCAACCTGGTGGCCCAAGGCCACGTGCCCATATCCGACATCAACGTGATTTTCCTTATCATGAACCACCCGATTTACGTAGTGGCCATTTCACTGGGTGCCGTGTTCTTCGGCGCCTGCACGTACATCGGGAACGCGCCCAACTTCATGGTCAAATCCATCGCCGAGCACATGGGCGCCAAGGTTCCAAGTTTCCTCGAGTATATTTATCGCTACTCGATTCCCATATTGATTCCGATTTTCATTATCCTCTGGCTCCTGTTTTTCAACCAGGGTGGATAATAAGCTTAGACTAACGAGGTTGGTATCATGAACAACGTACTCTCCGATCTTTCCGCCACCGCTCCCATCACCGCAACGGTCATCGTGGCGCTACTGCTCGTGGTCGTCCATTCCTTTGCGCGGGAATTCAAGACCGGCCTGTACTGGATGACATTGATCGGTATTCTCATCGGCATCTACCTGGGAGTCATAACGTTTCACCATACCGGTTACGCGTTCAACAACATGTTGATGGTCGGCGGATACGCTTCGCTCGTAGATATCTTCTTCCTTTCCGCTGCGGGTTTCACCATCCTCCTGTCGCGCCCATACCTGGAACGAACAGGCGGCCATTACGGCGAATACTACGCCATGATCCTGTTCGCAACCATCGGGATGATGACACTGGCAACCGCCACCGATCTCATCATGACCTTTGTGGGACTGGAAGTAATGTCGGTTACGTTGTACGTGCTGGCAGGTTGGACCAGGAAAGTCAAGGAATCGAACGAGGCGGCGCTGAAATACTTTCTGCTCGGCGCATTCGCCACGGGATTCCTGCTGTACGGCATAGCCTTGATTTACGGGGCTTCCGGCACGACCAACCTCGTCGGTATTTCGGATAACCTCGATACACTCAAAGGGAATTTCATTTTCATCGCAGGCTGCGGACTCCTGCTCATCGGCTTGGCGTTTAAAGTGGCGGCCGTGCCGTTCCACCTCTGGGTGCCCGACGTTTACGACGGTTCGCCCACGAGCGTGTCCGCGTTCATGTCCACCGGCGCCAAGGGAGCCGCCTTCGCCGCTCTGACCTTAATCTTCAGCGTCAAATTCG